>NZ_JAPDCD010000005.1:0-150203 GCF_027705695.1 Aeromonas sp. QDB62
GGCGCCTGCTTCACAAGGAAGCTGGCTCATCAGTTCGGCGTGTTCCGCCGTGCTGGTAGGGGCGCATTATAGGGAGCGAGGCCGCGATGACAAGGCTTTTTTTGAAGAAAATCACGAAAATTTCAAATTATTCAATTAGAAACAGCTTATTCAGTGTATATATACAGTGTTATCCACAATCTGGTTATTTCACTCCCATTTTAGCGTCATTTATGTCGCCTTCAGTGACCTTGGGAATGCCATACTGGAGCCGATAACCTCTCCCGAGTGGTCCATGGTAGCGCCAATCAGGAAAGCTGGTTACCATGGAGGTGAATATAGTGTTGCACCTTTTTTGCTTTCATTTACAAAAGGTCTTTTAAGATGAATTTATCCAAGTTTCCCGTATATATGCAGGCCGCAATCCTTGCTCTGGTATTGGCAGTGGTTGGCTACCTGGTTGCCCAGGCCCTGCAGTTCTCTTTGAAAGCGGAAGTGATTTTTGCAGCAGGTCTGGCCATCGGCGGTTTCGTGGTACCGCTGTTCCTGAAGCGAACCCCGGCTAATGTCGCCGAGTCGATCGCCAATCAGGAGACTTGCACCTTATATGTAGGCAACCTGCCCTATCGCGCCAACGAGATTGCCGTGCGCGAATTGTTTGCCGAACAGGGCCAGGTCATTTCAGTGCGGTTGATGAAGGACAAGTCTACCGGCAAGCGCAGAGGTTTCGGTTTCGTGGAGATGCCCGCCGCCGATGCCGCCAAGGCGATTGCCGCGTTGAATGATAAAGAGTACCAGCAGCGCACCCTCAAGGTACGTGAAGCGAATGACAAACGTGATAAAGAGGAGAGGGAAGGTAGCGAAGCTGACGTCTAACCGCTCGTCAGTACCTTACCTCTTCCAGTGATGACAGCCCCCATGCTTGCAAGGGGGCTGTCAGTTTCTGGGCCTCCCCATCCAGCCGGGTACAGTAAGCCCTGGCAATCACCTCTTCTATATATACAGGCTGCACGGCGCCATGCCCGCCATTGCTCAACAACCAGGCCACCCGTTTGGCAACGGCACTGCCCGAGTCAATCAGCTGGCATTGCGGCATCAGTTGCCCAATCTCTTCATTGAGTAGCGGGAAGTGGGTGCAACCGAGCACCAGCGTATCCGGCTTCTCTTCCCCCTCCAGCCAGTCGGCCAGCACTTCACGCAGCAACGCCATATTGACTGGTAAACCCGCCAGCTTGTGTTCGGCTTCTATGACCAGCTCGGTGGTGCCCTTGAGCAGCACCCGCTTACCGGGAGCAAACTGGGCGATCAGTTCGTGGGTATAGTCACGACTCACCGTGCCCGGCGTAGCCAGCAGACCGATGCAACCGTTGCGAGTCTGTGCAGCGGCGGGCTTGATAGCAGGCACCACCCCCACTACGGGAATATCCAGAGCCTCACGCAGGGCCGGCAGCGCTATGGTGCTGGCAGTGTTGCAGGCAATCACCACCAGATCGATATGATGACGGGCCACCATGGTGGTAACCAAACGGGTGCAGGCAGCAATCAGGGCGGGCTCGCTCAATTCACCATAGGGGAAGTTGGCATTGTCGAAGCAGTAGAAATAGTTGTGTGCCGGCAGAACGCGGCGGATCTCGCGGTAGATGGTCAGGCCACCCATACCGGAATCAAACACGAGAATATTGGCCACTTGAGCTCCCCTTTGGTGCAAGGCGGCGATCATACTCCCGCCTGCCGCCAATAGAAAAGGCCCTGCCAATGGCAGGGCCCGGGTTTTTCCCATCAAGAGGAGACTATTTACAGGGAGTAATCCATTGTCACGTAGTAAGCGCGCTCATCGGCCGGATAACCCACCGCAGTCTGATACTCCTTATCAAGCAGATTGTTGATCTTGCCAGATACCTTGAGCGCCGGGGTTACCTTGTAGCCGACCGCCAGATTCCACACGCTGTAGCCACCAAGTGTTGTGGTGTTGGCCGCATCGCCATAGCGCTCCCCCTGATAGATCCAGCTCAATGAACCATCAAACTGCTGCCACTGCGCCTGAGTCACCCACTTGGCCCCTTTGCGGGAGATCAGCTGCAACTGCTTGTCGGTTACCTTGTCTTTGGGATCCTTGTATTCGGCAGAGACTCTATGACTCAACCAGCCGGTGTCAAACTCCCCTTCCAGCTCGATCCCTTCAATACGCGCCTTGCCAACGTTCTGTGGTATCCACATACCCTGACTGTTGGGTGCCCACTGGATCATCTGTTCGAAGTCGTTGCGATAACCGGTGGCTCGCCACTCCACGCCAGCGGTTTGACCGTCCAGCATCAGCTCGCTGCTCTTCGACTCTTCCGGTTTCAGGTTGGGATTGCCAGAGCCCGGATAGTAGAGGTCGTTAAAGGAGGGGGCGCGGAAACCGGTGCCGTAGCGGGCACTCAGGCGGTAATCCTCGACAAAGCGCCAGCCTGCGCCGGTCTGCCAGGTGTTGTGACGGCCAAACTGCTCGTTGTCGTCGCTACGGCCGCTCAGCTCGCCCTGCCAGGTCTGGTTGTCAAACTGGGCAAGGGCATAGAGACCAGTGTTGTCGCGCTCTTTGGCGTCGGATGGATACGTGGCGCCGGAGGAGCGGGAGCGATCATCCAGTCGATCACTCTGCCAATCGGCCCCGCCTCCCAAGGTCCAGCTCTCGTTCAATTTCAAGCTGTTGACCCAGTTCAGGCTGTACTGGCGGGTATAGGTCCGGTTATCAGCCTGATCGCGGCCACTGTTGTCCTGATAGTCGTAAGCATCCTGTCTGGAGAAGGCGCCACGCAATTCGCTCAGGTAACGCTCGTTGTGATAGCGCGACCCCAGCTGATAGCTCTGGTTTTCAGTCCAGGTCTCGTTGCGCTGATGGGTGGCAGGCCCCCAAGCGGAAGCAGCAGAAGAGCGGTCGTACTGGGCGACATTGCGAAACCAGCGGGTCGTACCGAACAGATCCCAGTTGCTGCCAAGCGCCTGTTGGTAGTCCAGCATGGCGTTGTAGCCCTGATGCCCGTGACGGTCGCCATCGTTGATACCGGGCAGGGGATGCACGTTGTAACCCGATTCATCATCGAAGCCACCGGCAACCTTAAGTTGACCGGCCTCGCCCACCTGGCTGGCGCTACTGAAAGCGGCCTGGCGCTGTTGATGGGAACCGGCACCAATATTGAACTTGTGCTGATTGGTCCCCTTGTCGGGGCGGGTAATGATGTTGATCACCCCGCCGATGGCGTCAGAACCGTAGATGGTGGCGCGCGGGCCGCGGATATACTCGATCCGCTCTACCTGATTGAGCGGCAGGTTATTCAGTTCGGTCATCCCGGCGGTCAGGGAGGCACTGCGCACCCCATCCACCAGCACCAGCGTCTGGGAAGAGGTGCCGCCACGCACTCGCAGCGAGCTGAGCTGGCCACGGCCGCCATTGCTGACCACTTCCACGCCGGGCAGGGTCTTGACCACATCGGTCACGGTCTGGGCTTGCAGACGATCGATCTCGTCCCGGGTCACCACATTGACCGGGGCAAGCACGCTGGAGGCGGGTTGGGCGACGCGGGTGGCGGTCACCACCATGGTGGGATTGACGGGAATGGTCAGCTGCTGGGCAAACGCCGCCGTCGGCAACAGGGCAGCCGCCAGAAATTTCTTCGACATGAGAGATCCTTAAGTTCGCGTAAGTATCTACTTCGTGGCCGGTTTCTCTCGGCCCGAAATACGAACTCTGGCAGGTCTTCGGGCTCGGGGGCTGATGGCCTACGGCGACGGCTTCCCGCCTGACGGCAGTGCCCTGATGTCGCTTCGTTCCCCCTTACCGCTGCGCGCCAGCTCCGGATTCTCACCGGATTCCCTATTAAGCATGATGCGCCAAAGCGGGAGGATTATAGGCAGAGCCAAGCTGGATGTATAGCCATCCAGATTTCTATTTATTGCCCGCCAGCGCCGCCAGCCGCTGTTGCGCCCCCTCCATCACCGCCTGTACCCCGGGATGGGAGAGATGGCGCCCTGCCGAGACCAGATAATAAGAGAGGGTGACGTCGGTGAGGGTCGCAATCCGCTCCACCCCGTAGAGACGGCCAATTTCGTCGGCCATCGCCAGCGGTGCCGGGAAGATCCCCATCCCCGCCTTGCCGAACGACTTCATCAGGGTGGAGTCATCAAACTGCCCCACCAGATGAGGATGAATGCCCTGCTGGCGATACCACGCCAGCAGCCGATCGTGGGTGGCCGACTTCTCTCCGGGGATCAGCAGCGGCAACCCCTCCAGCGAGGCGGGAAAGCCATCCCGTGCCCGCACCGCCAACTCGGGACTGGCAAACAGCGCCAATGGACTGCGCCCCAGCTCGTGGTTGTAGCCGCGCACACCGCTGTCGGGAGGAAGCGGGCGATCGATCAGCACCATATCCAGCTTGTGGCGGGCCAGCTCGCTGAACAGCTGCTCGGCCCGCTCCTCGTGACACACCAACCGCAGCGGGGTCGCCAGCGCCATGGCGGGGGCCAGCAGCTCGAACGCCAGGGTGCGAGGTACCGAATCGGCGATCCCCACCTGCATGGTCAGTTCCTGACTGGCGTGGCGCAGGGTATGCTCCAGTTCGGCGCCGAGCGAGAAAATCGCCCCCGCCTGCTCCTGCGCCTGCAGTCCGGCGGCGGTCAGCACCAGACGCCGCCCCACCCGGTTGAACAGCGCCACCCCGAGGGACTGCTCCAGCTCGGCGACCTGACCGCTGATGGTCTGCGGCGTGAGGTGCAGCTGTTCGGCAGCCTGCGTCACGCTGCCACTGCGCGCCACATGCCAGAAGTAGTAGAGCTGTTTGTAGTTGAGCATGCCGTTCCCTATCAGTTTTTTCCGAACAACTATCAGCGAGAATCTGATTTTATCGAAACATTGCGGGCTCTAGCATGCAACCATTATCTGAACTGCCCTGCGAACCATCATGCTGGACGTTGTTGTTCTCTTCTTTCTGTTTGGCCTGCTGGCTGGCCTGGTGCGCTCCGAGCTCAAGCTGCCGCCAGCCCTCTACGACACCCTCTCCCTCTTTCTGCTGCTGGCCATCGGCCTCAAGGGCGGCGTCGGTCTGGCCCAGCAGTCCTTGCTGCCCCTGCTGCCACAACTGGCGCTGGTGATCCTGCTCGGTGTGGTGCAAACCCTGCTCGGCTTTGCCGTGCTGCGCCTCAAGATGAACCGGGTCGATGCCGCCGCCACTGCCGCCCACTACGGATCGGTCAGCGTTGCCACTTTTGCGGTCGGGGTTAACTGGCTCACCGAACGGGGCATCAGCTTTGAATCCCAGCTCTCCATTTTCCTCGCGGTGATGGAGATCCCGGCCATTCTGGTGGGCATAGTGCTGGCCCGCGGCATCAGTCGCGAAACCCGCTGGCGCATGCTGGCCCACGAGACCTTCCTCGGCAAGGGGGTGACCCTGCTGCTGGGCGGCATGGCCATCGGCTATCTGGCTGGTCCGGACGGGATTGCCCCGCTCAAACCGCTGTTTGTCGACCTGTTCAAAGGGGCGCTGGCGCTGTTCCTGCTGGAAATGGGCCTCATCGTCGCCCGCCAGTGTCAGGACTTGCGCAAGCATGGCTTCTTCTTGCTCGGCTTTGCGCTGTTGATGCCGCTCGCCTCAGCGGGACTGGGATTGGCCGTTGGCCAGCTGATGGGGCTCTCCCTCGGCGGCCTGACCCTGCTGGCGACTCTGGCGGCCAGCGCCTCCTATATTGCCGTGCCGGCCACCATGCGCATCGCCGTGCCTCAGGCCAACCCGGGGTTGTCCCTCAGCGCCGTGCTGGGGATCACCTTCCCGTTCAACATCATGCTGGGGATCCCGCTCTACCACAGCTGGGCCCGCCACTTCACGGAGTAGCCACATGCAGACCGAGAGCCGCACCCTGCTGACCGTCATCACGGAAGCCAATCTGGAACCCACCCTGCTGCGCACCCTCACCCGCGAGGGGCTGCGCGGCTACACCATTATGGATGCCCGCGGCCGGGGCGATCACGGCGAGCGCAACGCCAGCTGGAGCGAGAGCGGCAACATCCGGCTGGAGGCGATCTGCAGCCGGGAGCAGGCGGAACGGCTGCTGGCCCATCTGCAGAGTCGTTACTACCCCGATTACGCCATGATCGCCTTTCTGCAACCGGTTGAAATCGTGCGACCCGAGAAATTCTGAGCCGGTTTGCCGGCTCTTTTTGTTTACCGAAAGCAAACGTTTAACAGCAAGGAACCAGAAAAGATGAACACCCCTCCCCTGATCGGCCTGGTAATGGGCTCCGACTCCGACTGGCCCGTGCTGCAGGCTGCCGCCCGTATCCTCAAGGAGCACGGCGTGCCCTACGAGGCGCAGGTGGTCTCGGCCCACCGCACCCCGGACCTGCTGTTCGAGTATGCCGCCACTGCCCGCGATCGCGGCCTGAGCGCCATCATCGCCGGGGCCGGTGGCGCCGCCCATCTGCCGGGCATGGTCGCCGCCAAGACCACGCTGCCGGTGCTGGGGGTGCCTATCCCCTCCCGCCATCTCAAGGGGATGGACTCCTTGCTCTCCATCGTGCAGATGCCAAAAGGGGTGCCAGTCGCCACCTTCGCCATCGGCGAGGCGGGGGCCGCCAACGCCGCCCTGTTCGCGGTCTCCCTGCTCTCGGTCACCCGGGATGACGACGCCCCCCGCTACCGGCAGCAGCTCGACGACTTCCGCACCCACGAGCGCGACCGGGTGCTGGCGCTGCAACTGGAGGAGCCGACATGATCCTGCCTCCCGCCACCCTCGGCATGCTGGGAGGCGGCCAGCTCGGCCGCTACTTCGTGATGGCCGCCCACCGCCTCGGCTACAAGGTGGTGGTGCTGGATCCCGACCCCGCCAGCATCGCCGGTGCCGCCGCCGATCACCATATTGTCGCCCCCTATGACGACACCGCCGCCCTGCACGAGCTGGCCAGCCGTTGCGCCGCCGTCAGCTGCGAGTTCGAAAATGTGCCCGCCGCCACTCTCGCACTGCTCGAAAAACAAAAACCGGTACACCCGGCCGCCAGTGCGGTGCGGGTCTGTCAGGATCGGCGCGAGGAGAAAGCCTTTCTGCACGGCGCCAACATCCCGGTCGCCCCCTATCTGGCGCTAATGCCGGAGGAGCCCATCCCCGCACAGGTCAGCGCGCTGTTCCCCGCCATCCTCAAGACTGCCCGCGAGGGGTACGACGGCAAGGGGCAGTGGCAAGTGAGCGATCTGGATGAGCTGGCGACGGCACTGGCAGCCAGTAGCGTGCCCTGCGTACTGGAGCAACGGCTGGCGCTGGAGGGGGAGTTTGCCCTGACCCTGGCCCGCAGCCCGAGTGGCGCCATCAGCGCCCTGCCGCTGGTGCAGAACTGGCACAGCGGCGGCATTCTCGATCAGACCTGCTCCCCGGCCAATGTGCTGGCGCTGGAGAGTAAGGCAAAAGCGATCGCCGAGCGGCTGATCGCGGCGCTCGATTACATCGGGGTGCTGACGGTGGAGTTCTTTCTGGTGGAGGGACGGCTGCTGGTCAACGAACTGGCGCCCCGCCCCCACAACTCGGGCCACCCCAGCCTCGACAATGCCGCATGCAGCCAGTTCGAGTTGCAGGTGCGCGCCCTCTGCGATCTGCCGCTGCCAGAGCAGATCGCCGTGCGGCCCGCCCTGTTAATCAACCTGCTGGGGGATCTCTGGCAAGACGGCACGCCGGACTGGACCGCCCTGCTGGCGCTGCCCGGCCTGCATCTGCACCTCTATGGCAAGGGCGAACCCCGCCCCGGCCGCAAGATGGGTCACATAACCATCTCCGGCGACGAGTGGCCAACGGTGGCGGAGACCTGCCGCAAGGCCCGCCAGCTGTTGGGGCTAGCGCCACACTGATCGACCATCGGAAATGCAAAGACCCGGGCATGGCCCGGGTCTCTGTTATTGCTTGCTGTGGCAGGGAGGCTAATCAGGCCCGCTCCACCGTTACCGGCGCCGGCAGGCGGATGGTGAGGGAGAGCACCAGCGCCACCACCAACAACACCAGGATCAGGTTGAAGGTCGCCATAAAACCGCCAAACAGGGAGGCCACTATGGAGCCGATGATGCTGCCCAGACCAAAGCCCAGATAGATGACACCGTAGTTCTTGGTCAGGTTGTTGAGACCGAAGAAGTCGCTCACCAGCGAGGGGTAGACGGTGATGGTGCCGCCGAAGCTGAACGCCACACAAGCCACCGCCACGAAGAACAGGTTGGCATTGAGCGGCACGAACAGTAGCAGCACCATGCCCGCCAGGGTAATCAGCTGGGCGATGGTGATGACCCGGATGCGGGACATCTTGTCGGAGAGGATACCCAGCACCAGACGACCACCCAGGTTGGCCATGGCGATGATGGCAACGGCGTTGGCAGCCACCACGGCTGGCAGGCCCACCATGTTTTCGCCGATATCCTTGGCCACGCCGATAACGTAGAGGCCGCTCATGCAGGCGGTGAGGAACATCAGCGCCAGCATCCAGTACTGCGGCTTGCGCATCGCCTCGGCCAGGGTGAAGTCACGGCTCTCGCTCTGTTGCAAAGAGGCGGCCTGCTTGGGCGCATCCTTCATCAGCATGCCGCCCACCAGCACCATGGACATGGCGATCAGCCCCCACAGCTGGAAGGTGGTCTCAAGGCCGGAGCTGGAGAGCAGCAGCAGGTTGATGTATTTGAAACCGAGGCTGCCGAGGCCATAGGCACCGATGGAGCAGGCGGAGATCAGCCCCTTGCGCTCCGGGAACCACTTCACGCAGTTGGAGAGGGTCATCAGGTAACCGGTACCGTCGGCAAAACCGACCAGAATGCCCGCGCAGAGGTAGAGCATCGCCAGATTGCTGGCGTGGGCGGTGAGGAAGAAGCCGATACCGAGCAGCACGCCGGCGCCCAGGGTTACGTTGCGCACCCCGAACCGCTCCTGCAGCTTGCCCGCCATGGAGGAGGCGACCGCCAGCGAGAGGCTGAGCAGACCAAAGGCAAAGGCCACCTGACTCACCGGCTCGTCCAGCTTGTCGGAGAGCTGGGCGTTGAACAGGCTCCAGGTGTAGACAGAACCCAGTGCGAACTGGGTGATGATGGTACCGATCAGTGTCAGGTACCGGGTGCGATTCATCTCTTTGGTCATGATGCGTCTCGGTCGATGGCCTTAAGGAAACTGGGGCCACTATAGACAAGACGCTGTTCGCGCCGATCGATTAAGGCATGAAATGCAGATCGGCGGGAATGAATGACAATCAGAGCCGCATCAGCTGACGGAACGCCTTGATGTTGCTGCGACTGACCGGCACCTCGAACGGCAGATCATGGAGCCGGATGAGATAGGTGCTGTTAAACCAGGGCACTATTTCGCGGATCTTGTTGATGTTGACGCAGTAGGAGCGGTGGCAGCGAAAGAACCCCTCGGCAGGCAAGCGGCTGACAAACTCGCTGATGGTCATGGTCATCACGTAGCGGTCATCGCGGGTATAGACATAGGTGAGCTTCTCATCGGCTTCCGCGTAGTAGATCTGCTCGCAGGGGGTGACGATGATGCGCTCCCCCTTCACCAGATTGACGGTGCGATTGTGCGGGCTGCTCCCCTCGCCGTTCGCCTCCCCCGTGGTGGCAGGCTGCGACTTGCCCGCATGCTCGAGCTTTTGCAGCAGATTAATGATGCGTGGCTCGTTGTAGGGCTTGAGGATGTAGTCGAACGCCTCCAGCTCGAACGCCTCCACCGCGAACTCCTTGTAGGCGGTGACGAAGATGATGTGGGGCGGATGGCTCGACTTGTGCAGGTTCTTGGCCAGCAGCAGGCCATCGATAGAGGGGATCTGGATATCGAGAAACACCACGTCCACCTCGTGATCCTGCAGGTATTTGAATGCCTCCAGCCCGTCCTCGAAGCTCGCCACTATCTCGATCTGACTGTGCTGGTTCACCAGATAGATCAGCTCTTCGCGAGCCAGATATTCGTCTTCCACAATGATCGCTTTCAGCATGGCATTGCCTCCTGATCCGGCAGATAGAAACTCACTTCGGTACCCGGCTCCAGCCGCTTGAGGTGCAGACCATCGCCATAGAGCAGCTTGACCCGCTGATGCACGTTCATCAGACCGATGCTGCGGCTCTCCACCCGACCGGCGGCGACCCCGTCGATCACCGCCTGACTGATGCCGTAACCGGTATCCCGTACCGATACCCGGATGCCGCCCGCCAGCTGTTTCACCTCGATGGTGACCCGACCCGGCGCGCTGCGGGGCTGGATGCCGTGCAGGATGGCGTTTTCCACCAGCGGCTGCAACAGCAGGCTCGGCACCTGAATGTGGACATCGTCCACCTCGAACACCACCTCCAGCTTGTCGCCGAAGCGGGCCTGCTCGATGGCCACGTAGTCGCGCACCTGCTGCAGCTCCTCCTGAATGTCGATCAGCTCATCACCCTTGTTGAGGTTGTAGCGCAGGTAATCCGCCAGATTGGCGATGAGCTGGCGCGCCTGCTGGGGTCGGATGCGGATCAGCGACGAGATGGCGTTGAGGGCATTGAACAGGAAGTGCGGGTTGATCTTGCTCTGCAACGCGGTGAACTCCGCCTTGCGGGTCATCTCCTTGAGTTGCTCGATGCGCGACACCTCCATCTGGGTGGAGATGAGCTGGGAGAGACCCACCGCCATCTCCCGCAGGGAGCTGGTGATGCTGTGAGTGCGGCGGTAGTAGATCTTGAGGGTGCCGCTGACCGAGCCGTTTTCCCGCAGCGGAATAATGATGACCGAGTGAAAATCGGAGAGGTGATACTGACGCAGATCGTTGTTGATGATGATCTGGTCGAGCAGCACCGCCTGCTGGGTCATGCCGCTGATGGCGTGGTGCTCGTCCAGCTCGTAATAGTCCTTGCCCACCCCGACATAGGCCAGCACGTCATGGGTATCGGTGATGGCCACCGCATCGGCGCTGATGTCGCGCCGGATCACATCGCACACCTGACTGAGGGAGTGGCGATCGATGTTCTGGAAGAAGGGCAACGTCTTGTTGGCGATATCGAGCGCCAGCTTGGCCTGCTTGGCGGCAATCAGCTCCTTCTCGTCATCGAGATCCTGCACCAGCTTGATGATAAGACCGATACAGAGCGCCCCGGCGATCATCGGATAGGCGATATGGCTGACGATCTCCACCCCCACCTCATGGGGTTCGGTCAACAGCCAGATCAGCAGCATGGTCAGCCCTTCGCACAGCATCCCCGCCAGAATGCCGTAGAGCCAGAGCCGTGACTTGCGGCAGCGCAGGTGCAGCCAGGTGGCGAGCAGACCGGCGATGATGCTGGCGATAAGGCAAGGGATGGAGGTGTGACCATCCATGTCGATGAGGTAGCGGTGCAGGCCGGAGATGACCCCGGCCGGAATGCCGACCCAGGGGCCGAACAGGATGCCGCCGGAGATGATGGCGATGATCCGCACGTTGATCAGCGCCCCCTCCACCGGAATGCCGGTGTAGGTGCTGAACACCGCAAACAGACAGAAGATGGAGGCCACCAGCACCAGCTCCGCCGGGGTGTGATCCCGCTTCTGGAACAGCCGCTGGAACGGCCGGGTACGGGTCAGAAAGAAGAGGGTCATCAGCATCAGCGCCGCCCGTTCGAACACCGCCAACAACATCATCTGATTCTCAAGCATCTACGCCCCCTTGCAGCAACCCGACCGATCACCATAACCCTGACCAATAAATCGGGGCCGGATAAACCAGCCCCTGTGACATCAACAGTACTGCCCGGCCACCCAGCCGGAGGACCAGGCCCACTGGAAGTTGTAACCACCAAGCCAGCCGGTCACATCCACTACTTCGCCGATGAAGTAGAGGCCGGGCACCTTGCGCGCCTCCATGGTCTTGGAGGAGAGCTCGTTGGTATCGACGCCGCCCAGGGTCACTTCGGCGGTGCGATAGCCCTCGGTGCCGTTGGGCAGGATCTGCCAGTCACCCAGCAGGTTGGCCACCGCTTCCAGCTCACGCTCGTTGTACTGGCGCATCGGCTTGCTGACCAGCTGGCCCAGCTCCACCAGCTTGTCGACGAAGCGCTTGGGCAGCTCGCGCCCCAGCACGGTTTTCAGCTCCTGCGCCGGGTGCGCCTGCGCCCACTCGCGCAGGGCGGCTGGAATATCCAGCTCCGGCAGCAGATTGATATGGATCTTCTCGCCGGCATGCCAGTAGGAGGAGATCTGCAGGATGACGGGGCCGGAGAGGCCGCGATGGGTGAACAGCATCGCCTCCTTGAAACGGGTGCCATCCTCGGCGGTCACCGCTACCGGCAGGCTGATACCCGCCAAATCGGCGAACGCCTCTTTCTCTGCCTGATGGAGGGTAAAGGGCACCAGCCCGGCACGGGTCGGCAGCACGTTGAGGCCGAACTGCTCCGCCAGCTTGAAGCCGTAAGGGGTAGCCCCCAGCTTGGGCATGGAGAGGCCGCCGGTCGCCACCACCAGCGAGTGACAGCCGATCTCACCCTTGCTGGTGGTCAGCACGAAACCCTCGTCCTGTTTGCTGACGGTGAGGATCTCGGTCTGGAACTGCAGGGTTACCCCGGCCCAGTCGCACTCGGTGAGCAGCACATCGACGATCTCCTTGGCGCTCTCGAGGCAGAACAACTGTCCCAGAGTGCGCTCGTGATAGTTGACCCCGTGGCGGTCCACCAGATCGATGAAATCCTGCTGGGTGTAGCGGGCCAGCGCCGACTTGCTGAAGTGAGGGTTGGCGCAGAGGTAGGCGTGGGCGCCCGCCTGATGGTTGGTGAAGTTGCAGCGACCACCGCCACTGATGAGGATCTTACGGCCCGGCTTCTTGGCGTTGTCGAGCACCAGCACGGAGCGGCCACGGTAGCCTGCCTGCGCCGCACACATCAATCCGGCCGCACCGGCCCCAATCACCACCACATCGACCTGCTTCATCATCACTCACTTATCAAAATAGAAACGGCACTTGGCCAGAACCGTGATTGCCTCTGGCGGAACAGAACGTTGGTTTCGCATCAGAATAAACAACGGCCCTTAAAAGGGCCGTTATTGTACTGGCTGAACACTAAGTGTCCACGACTATCAGGCGTTGCTGTCCATGATGCTGGCAGGGGCGCCCTTGGCCAGTTCGGCCAGCTCCTTGTCGATGAAGTAGAGGCCTTTGCCATCTTCACCCACCAGACCGAGACGGTCGACGATGCTCTTGAACAGCTTCTCCTCTTCATGCTGCTCGGCCACATACCACTGCAGGAAGTTGAAGGTGGAGTAGTCCTGAGTGGTGAAGGCCACATGGGCCAAGCCATTGATGCACTTGGTGATGTGGTATTCGTGCTCCAGCGTGGCGCGGAATACGTCGCCCAGCGACTTGAACTCGTGGGGAGGGGCATCGATGGCACCCAGACGCGGCATGGCGCCGGTCTCGCTCACGTAGGTGAACAGACGCTCCATGTGCTGGCGCTCCTCGACCGCATGTTGGCGCAGGAAGGTCGCAGCCCCTTCGAAGCCCTTGTCTTCACACCAGGCACTCATCTGCAGATAGAGATTGGAGGAGTAGAACTCCAGGTTAATCTGCTCGTTCAACTTCTCGATCATGGCTTGGGCCAGCATCTTGTTTCTCCTCAGTGATTTGGTATCGATTGTCGCCACACTCCCGCCGCGAATCAACCCGCCAACGAGAGGGAGATCCCGTTTCTTTCAGCTCAGGGGGTCAGTTCGCCAAGGGAGGCGACATCCACCGGCGCCGCGTAATCGACACCCGGCAGCTCGAAGCCGTTGAGCTGCATGAAATCCTGCCGCAGCCCGACAAAATCCCCCAGCCCGTGGAAGTTGTCCGGCGTCACCTTGGGCCAGAGGGCCGAGACGGCGGCCTGAATGGCCGGGTCGAGCTCGTGGTCATCCATCCGGATCAGCCGGTTGCCATCGGCCACCACCCCATTGGCCCCGTACATCTTGGCGGCAAACAGCCGCTGCATCTGCTCGATGCAGCCTTCGTGCACACCGCGCTCCTTCATCACCCCCATCAGCAGGCCCAGATAGACCGGCAGCACCGGAATATAGGCGCTCGCCTTGGTCACCAGCGCCTTGCAGACCGATACCCAGGCGTGGCCACCGATCTCGGCCAGCAGCAAATTGATGGTCTCGGCGGTGGCGTGCAGATGCTCCTTGGCATAACCGATGGTGCCATCCCGATAGAGGGGATAGGTGGTTTCGGGGCCGATGTAGGAGTAGGCCACGGTCTGGGCGCCGGGGGCGAGGCAATCGGCCTGCTGCAACGCCTGCATCCAGAGCTGCCAATCCTCGCCGCCCATCACGGTGACGGTATCGCGGATCTCCTCTGGCGTGGCGGGCGCCAGCGACTGCTGCACCAGGGTATCGCGCTCCAGATCCAGCCCCCAACCGCTGAACGGCTGGCCGGTGGTCTTGAGCACAGAACGCACTTGCGTGCCATCTGGCAGCACCCGAATGCCGCTCGCCAGCGAGTAGATCACCAGATCCACCTGCCCCAGCTGCTGGCGGATGGTATCGATGGTCTGCTGGCGCATGGCATCCGAGAACGCATCACCAATCAGGTTGATGGCGATACGCCCCTCCTGCTCCGCCTCCTTGCGAAACCAGATGTTGTTGTACCAACCGGCGCTGCCGAGTCCCTTGTCGGAGGGGCCACGCTCGAACGAGATACCGATGGTGTCGGCACCAGCCCCAAAGGCGAGCGCAATGCGCGACGCCAGCCCGAAACCGGAGGAGGCCCCCAGCACCAGCACCCGCTTGGGCCCGTTGAACTGGCCAGCGGCCTTGATCCGTTCGATCTGCTGCTGCACGGCTGCGCGACAGCCGATGGGGTGACAGTTGCGGGCAACACAACCTTGAATCTGGGGATGAATGATCATGGGAAGGCCTCCAAAGAAACTGGCTACAGCATAACCAACTCGCAGGAGATTAACTTGATGCCGGACCGCTATCAGTCAGAAAAGCGGCAAGAAATGAGGCAGAAAAACAAAAGGGAGCACGTGGCTCCCCAAAGCGGTATTCAGATGCTTTTTGTTGTTTTGTGTTCATTGCGAAGCACGGGCCCATCCTATGCCTCTCCCCTATCATGGGCAAGCCAAAGGGTGTGACCGGCTTCAAACTCCTGTTTAATTTATAGGCAAATAATGGTCGGTAACTGAGTGGCCAACCCTGCGACGTTAAAAATTAAACTCATTTAAATCCCGAAACTGTGTCTACGACACCATTTTAGTTTCAGCAGAGATGGGTATAGTGGAGTGAAGGATCGGTAAGGAGATATCCCATGAGTGGAACAACCTATTACAAGCATATTCTGGCCGCGATCGACCTCTCTGAAGATAACCGCAAGGTGATCGACAAGGCGGTGGACAGAGCCCATTCCAACGGCGCCAAGCTGTCGGTTATCCATGTCGATGTGGACCTCAAGGATCTCTACACCGAGATGATCGATATCGACATCGACAACGTGCAGGATCAGGTGATCGCCGAAGCGAAAGAGAAGCTGGAGGCATTTCTGGCCTCGGTGGACTATCCCATCGAGAAGAAGCTGGTGATCTGCGGCGATCTGAGCGAGCGAGTCAATCAGGCGGTCAAGGAGTACGAGATCGATCTGCTGGTGTGCGGCCATCGCCAGAGCTTCTGGAGCCTGCTCACCTCCAGCGCCCGTCAGCTGATGAATACGGTGCCGTGCGATCTGCTGGTCGTCCCCTTGCAGAAGTAATGAAACCGGCGTAGTTTGATTTGCTATGAACATGACCGCATTCAATCACAACTACTGGTGGTGCTGCTCCTAAACAGGCGGCACCGCGTTTCTATTCGAGATTTTCCCAAAGAAAACACCGTGACCGCCGAGAGGCGGTCAACTGTTTTTATCCCTTTGTCGCCTCCCGGCTCACCCAACTGGAGAGAGTGACATGCACAACCCCGTTATCCTGACTGGCGATCGTCCCACCGGCAAACTGCACATCGGCCACTATGTCGGTTCCCTGCGCCAGCGCGTCGACGCCCAGCACCACTACCGTCAATTCGTGATGATCGCCGACCTGCAGGCGCTGACCGACAACGGCCACAACCCGGCCAAGGTGACCGACAACGTGCTGGAGGTGATGGCCGACTATCTGGCGGTCGGCCTCGACCCGGCCAAAACCACCTTCTGCCTGCAGAGCGCCCTGCCCGCCCTCGCCGAACTCACCTGCTACTACCTCAATCTGGTCAGCGTCGCCCGACTGGAGCGCAATCCCACCGTCAAGGCGGAGATCCAGCAGAAAGGGTTCGAACGCACGCTGCCGGCCGGTTTTCTGGTCTATCCGGTCAGTCAGGCCGCCGACATCACCGCCTTTCGCGCCAGCCACGTGCCGGTCGGGGAAGATCAGCTGCCGATGCTGGAGCAGACCAACGAGATCGTCCGCCGCTTCAACACGCTAGTTGGCAAAGAGGTACTGACCGAGTGTCAGCCGATCCTGAGCGACACCGGCCGCCTGCCCGGCATCGACGGCAAGGCCAAGATGTCCAAATCCCTCGGCAACACCATCGAACTCGGCATGTCGGCAGAAGAGGTCAAACAGGCGGTGTTCGCCATGTATACCGACCCCAACCACCTCAAGGTGAGCGATCCGGGTCAGGTGGAGGGGAATACGGTGTTCGCCTATCTCGATGCCTTCCACCCCGACAAAGAGCTGGTGGCCGAGATGAAGGCGCACTATCAGCGCGGCGGACTGGGCGATATGCGCTGCAAACAGGTGCTCAACGACTGTCTGCAGACCCTGCTCGCGCCGATGCGGGAGCGCCGTCAGGCCGCCATCGCCGACAAGGACAAACTGCTGGAGCTGCTCTATCAGGGCACCGAGCAGGCCCGCATCATCACCGACGAGGTGTTGGCCGAGGTGAAAAGCGCCATGGGACTGGATTACTTCGCCAGACTGCGCTGAGCCGGGGTGCCGAGCGCATCGGTGCCGTAGAGGTCGAACACCAGCTGGTGCAGCAGGCTCTTGAACCAGCCGATCGCCTCGTCGTGGGCGGTGAGCGGGTGCCCTGCCATCAGGTAGACGATGGGGATGGCGGGGTCGAGCTGGTGCATCCGCAGCGGGTAGTAACGGCAGAAGTGGCGTCCGATCATCTCGGGCACCACCACCAGATAGCGGCCGGTGGCCATCAGCGGTGGCACCGCCATAAAGCTCGGCAACCGCACGCCCAGCTCCCGCTCCACCCCGAAACGGGCCAGCCAGAGCTCCACCATCGCCTGACTGTGACCCCAGCTGGAGGTATGGATGTGGGGGCGGCTCACCAGCTCTACCGGGGTCAGCACATCGGGCAATTCACTGCCGAGTGGCGACAGGCAGACCAGCGGGTTGTTGAACCACTCCTCCCGCCACAAGCGGGGTGAGAGATGATTCGCCCCGGCGAAGCCGATCACCAGATCCAGCTCCCCCTTCTCCAGCTCCCGCTCGTAGTTGCTGTCGGCCAGCTCGCACACCTCAAGCCGACAGTGAGGGGCCTGCCGATGGAGCCTGTCCACCAGCACCGGCACCAGCCCGTGCTCCACCGAGCCCGGGGTGGCGATACGGAAAATCCGCCGCGCGGTAGCAGGATCAAACCCCTTGGCCTGCCGCAAGCCCTGCTCCAGCATCGCCAGCGCCTGACGCACCGGCCCGGCCAGCGCCTTGGCCCGCTCGGTCGGCATCATCTCGCGCCGGCTCATCACGAACAGGGGGTCGTCAAGAGCCGTTCGCAGCCGCCCCAGCGCATGACTGACGGTGGACTGGGAGAGGTGCAGCCGCTCGGCGGCACGGGTGACGTTGCGCTCCTGCATCAGCATGTCGAATACGGCGAGCAGGTTGAGGTCGAGACGGGCGAGTGAGCTATCCATCGATATTAGCCATAGTTAAATGCCAACAATTCATTTTTACCATAGTAACAGATTACCTAGAATGCGCTGGCTTAATACATCGGAGATTAAAATGCGTAGCTATCTGTTATTGCTGGCCATTGGCCTGCTCTGGGGTTCCCAGTTCATTTTCATGCACCAGGCCGTTGCCGAGTTGCCCCCCATTCTGGTGGCTGCCGGTCGTGCCCTGTGCGGCAGCCTGACCCTGGGTCTGCTCTGCCTGTTCATGCGGCTCAAGAGTGAGCACACCCCGTGGCGCACCTATATGCTGATCGCCCTGCTGGATGCCACCATCCCCTTCATCATGGTCGCCTGGGGCCAGCAGTACGTGGATAGCGCCATCGCCGCCGTGGTCATGGGTTGTATCCCGTTTGTGACCATTCTGGCTGCACCGCTGTTTATTTCTGGTGAAAGAATCACCAAAACCGGTCTGCTCTCGGTGATCATCGGCTTTGCCGGTGTACTCACCCTGTTCTGGCCGAAACTCTCCCAGGGCATGAACGCCGGTCTGCTCGGTGCCGTTGCCATCCTGTTCGGTGCCAGCTGCTTCGCCATCGGCCTGCTGATGATCAAGCGCTTCGCCAAGGACCATCCGGTCGTGGTTGCCCGCAATATCCTGATCTCCTCGGCCACCCAGTTGCTGCTGGTCGCCCCCTTCATGGTTGACCTGAGCAACCTGACCATGCCGAGCAGCCAGGCCCTGAGCGCGATTACCGTGCTGGGTACCCTCTGTACCGGTCTGGTCTACTTCCTCTACATGGCGCTGATCCAGAAGGCTGGCCCGACGTTCGCCTCCTTCAGCAACTATCTGGTGCCGCTGTTCGGTGTGATGCTGGGTGCCCTGTTCCTCGGCGAGCAGATCCACCCCACCACAGGTGTTGCTCTGGCCCTGATCCTCGGCTCGGTCGCCATGAACCAGTGGGCGCAACAGCGTCGCACGCAGCGCGAGGTCACCCTATGTCAGGCATCCTGACCACTCTCTGCGGGGGTCTGGTACTGATTGCCGGCTGGCAGTATCGCCAGCGACTGGCCGGGATCATGGGCTTGCTGATGGTACTGCTGCCCTGGTTCTTCGATAGCAAGCTGCAAGCCATGCTGAGCTATGCCCTGAATGCCTGAAGTCCATCTCTGAATGTGTGACGAGAGTCTATCTCTCCTGTTTTGGGACTGTTTTTAAAAAAACCTCCGATTTGTCCCCCGCTACCGGCGCTCTGCGCCGGTTTTTTTATGCCTGCCAGCCGGCGTCAGAGCAGATAGCGATAGCTGAGCCGCTCGTTTTTGCGCGGCCCGGTGATCAGCCAGCTCAGCAAAAAACCGCCGTCGATCTCGGTCAGCTCGGCGCTGTAGTGATCCGCCCCGCACAGATGCGGCTCGGCGGTCAGCCAGCGGCCATCTCCTTGCGGCAGCAGCTCGAACAGTTCGACCGGCGCCTCATAACGCAGATGGGAGAGGCGGATCCCCCGCTCGCTGCGCTGCCACCAGAAGCGGTTGTGCATGGCGAGTTCCCGTCCATGGGGCGTGGTGTAGCGGCCCTGCTCGCTAAACAGCCTGCCACCCTGATGATCGGTCACCTGCACACGCCCCTCGCCCCGACCATTCCAGTCGGTCGCCGACCCCTCGCCATTGCTGGCGGTAAAGCTAAATGCTCCGACCTGTGGCAATCGCGCCCATAAACGCTGGATTGCCGCTTCCATCTCGGCCATCATAGCCCCCTTAAAATTGACAACTGACGATAAATCAAACACATGAACTACTTGATAGGGGTCACCCTGCTCTGGTCATTCTCCTTCAGCCTGATCGGGGTATACCTCGCTGGCCAGGTGGATGCCTACTTCTCGGTGCTGACCCGCATCGCCCTCGCCAGTCTGGTGTTTCTCCCCTTCCTGCGCCGCCGCTGGCTGCGCCCCGATCTGGTGGCCAAGCTGATGGCCCTCGGCGCCATCCAGCTCGGCATCATGTATCTCTTCTACTACCACTCCTTCCTGCTGCTGACGGTGCCGGAAGTGCTGGTCTTTACCATTTTCACCCCCCTCTATGTCACCCTGCTCCACGATCTGCTGGAGCGGCGCTTCAAGCCCACCTATCTGTGGGGCGCCCTGCTGGCAGTGATCGGGGCTGCCGTCATCCGTTTCGATGGCCTGACCGAAAGCTATGTGCTGGGATTTCTGGTGGTGCAGGGGGCCAACCTCTGTTTCGCGCTCGGTCAGGTAGGCTACAAGGTACTGCTGGCGCGGGAGGCGGAGCAACCACCGCAACTGGCGGTATTCGGCTGCTTCTATCTGGGAGCGCTGGTGATCGCCCTGCCCGCCTGGTGGCTGCTGGGCAAGCCGCAATATCCGACATCAGGATTGCAGTGGGGCATTCTGCTGTGGCTGGGAGTGGGAGCCTCCGGCCTCGGCTACTTCCTGTGGAACAAGGGGGCGACGCTGGTCAGCAGCGGGGTGCTGGCGATCATGAACAATGCGCTCATTCCGGCCGGCTTGCTGGTCAATCTGCTGCTCTGGGGCAAGGATACCGATCTGACCCGGCTGACCATCGGCGGCCTGCTGATGCTGGCCTCGCTCTGGGTCTGCCAGCGCGACCAGCACGGCCAACCCTGACCCCTCTCAGCCGACGACGGTGTTGTGCTCCCGTCTGGCCTGACCGTGGCAGGTGGCCAGCCGGGCCAGCAGATGATCGAGCTGCTCGCCGGTCTGGCTCTGCACCAGCCCGATGCTGACGGTGACCGGCCGCTGTGACAACAGGCTGGCATCGGCAATCTCGAGGCGCAGCCGCTCGGCGATCTCCAGCGCGCTCATCCGCTCGGTCTGGGAGAGCATCAGGATAAAACCGTCCTCATCCCAGCGGGCGAAGGGATCTTCCCGCCGCAGCTCGTGGCGCACGATGCGTGCCAGCTTGGCCAGCATGGCGTCACAAGCCGCTTCGCCAAACAGTTGCTGGATTTTGGCCATGTGATCGACCGAGAACTGCAGCAGGCTGAAGCTGCCGCTCTCGGTCGCCAGCCGCTCCTCAAGCAGTTGCTCGAAGCGGCCACGGCTCTCCAGACCGGTCAGCGGATCGGTGCCATGTCGCTCCTCCACCAGCACCACGGCAGGATCGAGGTGACGCACAACCCCCAGCAGATAGCCCCGCTCATCGCGACGCATCCGCTCTTCCAGCCGGATGTAGTGACCATGATGATGCAGAATGCGGTATTCGAGGCGCAGACCGCTGCTGCGGCCGCTCTGACAGGCGAGCAGGGCATCTTCCAGCCGGGCAGCATCGTCGGGATGAACCCGATCCAGCCAGCCGAGATCATCCGGCCAGCTCTCGCCAAGCCCCAGCAGGCGCAGGCAGGAGGGATCGCGGCGTAACCCCTGTTGAGCAGACCAGGTCCAGATCCCCGCCTCCAGCAGCGTCATGGCATCAGACAGCAGACCCGGATCAAGCCGGGCAGTCACATCGACCAAGGGTGTCTTGAGCATTTCCATGGGGCGCCTCGAAACCGGATCTGAATACCTGCTCAATAAGTAACATTGGCTCTCGCGCCGAGCAACAGGGTCAGCTCGCTTTTGTGTGATACCCGTTCATCAGCGTCTGCCAGTTCTCCGGTACGAAGTGGAAACTGGTATGCAGTTGAGACTCTTTATTGAATGAACGGAGCAAGCGCTCCAGATTGGCCTTCTGCCACTCACCGGGGGAGCGGATCGCCCCCTTGTCAAAGTCGATCACCCACACCTTGTCCGTTTTATCGAGCAGCAGATTGTGGCTGTTGAGATCGGCGTGATAGACCCCGGCATCGTGCAGCTGACGCACCGTCTGGCCGATCTTGTGCCACACCTCGGTCGCCACCGGCCCCTGTTTGAGCTGCGCCACCATATCCTTGGCACCGCGAATCCGCTCGATCAGGATATCGGCGCGATAGAAGGGGCCATGCTTGACCATGCGGGCACCAAACGGACGCGGCACCGGCAACCCCAGTTCGCATAACCTGGCCAGCAGGGTATATTCGGCCATGGCGCGGCTCGACTCGACCCCTTCGAACCAGAAGCGATCCCGCACCACCTTGCCCACCATGCCGCCGCGATAGTAGTGGCGCAGCACCAGATGGCGGGACTCATCCTTGACGAACCAGGTCACCCCCCGCCCGATGGACGTACCCACCACCTGACGGTTGTTCTGCCACCAGGCAGGATCGAATAACTGGGGAGAGGGGTCACGAAAGGCCCCTTCGGCGTACCAGCAGATCTGGTTGTGTTCGGTCTGTATTCGCATCGTGGAGATCCCGCTCGGTGGGTCATGGATCGCAATTTTTCAATTGGCGATGAGGCTGCCGCTCTGGCATGCCCGCAATAGTGGCCTTTAATCAGCGACGTGCAGAAACAGGTCATGGCACTGGGCCCGGCACGATCCTGGCTGACGATTGTGCGCAATTTTACAATCCAGAGGGGAGTTTGCATAATGCCATCCACCCTTTTTGCCAGCCGTGCGCCACAACATGCCGCTATTTCAAACGCCACCCTCCTCCATCTGCATCCTGCGGCTCTCCGCCATCGGGGATTGCTGCCACGCACTGGCGCTGGTGCGCGTCATCCAGCGGGAGTGGCCACAGACCCGCATCACCTGGATCACCGGCAAGATCGAGGCAACCCTGTTTGCCGATCTGCCCGGGGTCGAGGTGATCCCCTTCGACAAGAGCAAGGGGTGGCGCGGCTATCGCGATCTCTGGCAGACCCTCAAGGGACGTAAATTTGATGCCCTGCTCCACCTGCAGGCGGCCATGCGGGCCAGCATTGCCACCCTCGGCATCCGGGCGAACATCAAACTCGGCTTCGACAAGGCGCGGGCCAATGACGGTCAGTGGCTGTTCACCAACCACAAGGTGCCATCCCCCGACTCCCCCCACGTGCTGGACGGTTTCCTCGCCTTCGCCAAAGAGCTTGGCATCAAGGATCTGACCCCGGACTGGCAACTGCCCATCAGCGCCGAACATCAGGCGTGGGCAAAGGAGAAGATTGGCGGTAAACCGACCCTGCTGATCTGCGCCGCCGCCAGCAAGGCATTCAAGAACTGGACTGCCGCAGGCTATGCCGCGCTGGCGGATCACGCCGCCAACAAGGGCTTTCAGGTTTATCTCTGTGGCGGTCCGGCCAAGCTGGAGCGGGATCTGGCCGCCGAGATCCGGCAACTGAGCCAGAGCAAGCCGGTCGATCTGGTGGGGCAGACCAACCTCAAGCAGCTGCTGGCGCTGATTGGCGAAGCGAATCTGGTGCTGGCCCCCGATACCGGCCCAACTCACATGGCAACCTTGGTCGGCACACCGGTGATCGGCCTCTATGCCCACCACAATCCCGCTCGCACCGGCCCCTATCTGTGCCGCGACTACGTGGTCAGCGTCTATCAGGAGCTGGTCGAGCAGGAGACCGGCAAGCCGCTGGCCGAATTGAGCTGGCGCACCCGCCTCAAGGACCCGGAGGCCATGAGCAAGATCACCCGCGATCAGGTGATCGCCGCGTTCGATCGGCTCTGCGCCGATCGCCAGCTGCCGTACTGACAGGGCAACTCGGGAATTCCGAGCCATCAGGCAGGGATAACCTGATGGCCCCAGCCCGCCCCAAAAGGCACAATCAAGGCTGATGTGGGTTACGCTCCCGCAGCAAGCTACGAATACTTTGATCGGCTGGAATATGATTCCGGCCGTTTTTTTATTCGCCGCATTCTGGTAAAATTCGCCGCCTTTACATCCTCCTGACTCAATAATTTTCCGCGTTTTGCGTTTGGCTGTCTCCCTTTCGGGCACAAGACGGCGGTCTCTGCTACAACCAAAACAGCGGTTTCGATTAAAGGTAATAACATGGCGCAACAAGGCACTCTCTATATCATCTCTTCTCCGAGCGGCGCGGGTAAATCCAGTCTGCTCAATGCCTTGCTGACCCAACATAACGCTGCGGGCAAGATGCAGCTGTCGGTTTCCCACACCACGCGCGCCACCCGTCCGGGCGAAGAGCACGGCGTGCACTACCACTTTGTACAGGTGGAAGAGTTCAAGGCACTGATCGAACGCGGTGATTTTCTGGAGTGGGCCGAAGTGTTCGGCAACTACTACGGCACCTCACGCGCCGCCATCGAAGCCTGTCTGGCCAAAGGGATCGACGTATTCCTCGATATCGACTGGCAGGGTGCCCGCCAGATCCGCGAGCAGATGCCGACCAAATCCATTTTCATCCTGCCCCCCAGCCGCGAAGAGCTGGAGCGCCGCCTGATTGGGCGCGGTCAGGACAGCAGCGAGGTGATCGCCGGCCGGATGGCGAAAGCCATTGCCGAAATGGTGCACTACGACGAGTATGACTATGTCATTATCAATGAAGACTTCGAGCAGGCGCTGTTCCAGCTCAGGTCCATTATTGAGTGCCAACGGCTGGAGATGCGTCACCAGCAACAGGCTCAAAAAAACTTGCTGCAACAGCTACTGGCAGAGTAAGCCAAAAACAAGTAAACTTTTGCGTCATTTTTAAACACTGCTTTTCTAAATACAGAAAGCCCAAACACTGGAGTCCTGCATGGCACGCGTTACTGTAGAAGATGCTGTAAAACAGGTAGGTAACCGTTTTGACCTGGTGCTGGTCGCCGCGCGCCGCGCTCGTCAAATCGCGGTACAAGGCAAAGATCCCCTGGTCGACGAAGAGAACGACAAGCCGACTGTGATCGCCCTGCGTGAGATCGAGCTGGGTCTGGTGAACAATCAAGTGATGGACACCCAGGACCGCTACGAGCAGCAAGAGCAGGAAGCCGCCGAGCTGGCTGCCGTTGCTGCCATCGCCGAAGGCCGCGGTTAAGTAATTCCCCCGGTTGGCACCCGCCCGGGTGCCGACTGTTCATCCCCATTTACAACCGCTCGAAAACCTCGCAAACTCAGGGCTCTACCCTCAATTCCACGAATTGCCGTTTCACCGCTGCGGGGACTGTCTTGTATTTATTTGAAAACCTTAAAGAAATAGCCAGTTCCTACCTGCCGCCAGAGCAGGTTGAGAAGCTCAAGCAAGCCTATGTGGTGGCCCGTGATGCCCACCAGGGACAGATGCGTTCCAGTGGCGAACCCTATATCACCCACCCTGTTGCCGTTGCCCGGATCCTGGGTGACATGCGCCTCGATCATGAAACCCTGATGGCCGCCGTGCTGCACGACGTCATCGAAGACACCTCTGTCACCAAGGCCGATCTGGCCGAACAGTTTGGCAATGCGGTTGCAGAACTGGTGGCCGGGGTCTCCAAGCTCGACAAGCTGAAATTTCGCGATCGCAAAGAGGCGCAGGCCGAGAACTTCCGCAAGATGGTGATGGCGATGACCCAGGATATCCGGGTCATCCTGATCAAGCTGGCCGACCGCACCCACAATATGCGTACCCTGGGATCACTGCGACCGGACAAGCGCCGCCGCATCGCCCGGGAAACCCTCGAAATCTTCGCCCCCATCGCCAACCGCCTCGGTATTCATACCATGAAGAACGAGCTGGAAGAGCTGGGCTTCGAGGCGCTCTATCCGATGCGATCCCGTGTGCTGCGCGAATCGGTGCGCCGCGCCCGCGGCAATCGCCGCGAGATCATCGACTCGATCCAGAGCGAAATCAGCGGTCGTCTGAAAGAGGCGGGGATTGAGCATCAGGTCAGTGGCCGCGAGAAGAATCTCTTCTCCATCTACAACAAGATGGAGAAAAAAGAGCTGCAATTTCATGAGGTAATGGATATCTACGCCTTTCGGGTCAAGGTGAAGGACATAGATACCTGTTACCGGGTGCTGGGGCAGATGCACAGCCTCTACAAGCCGCGCCCCGGCCGCTTCAAGGATTACATTGCCATCCCCAAGACCAACGGCTACCAGTCGCTGCACACCTCGCTGGTAGGACCGCACGGGGTGCCGGTGGAGGTGCAGATCCGCACCGAATTCATGGATCAGATGGCCGATAAAGGGGTTGCCGCCCACTGGGCCTACAAGCAGGATGGCGACAGCTCAGGCACCACCGCCCAGATCCGCGCCCAGCGCTGGATGCAGAGCCTGCTGGAATTGCAGCAGAGCGCTGGCAGCTCGTTTGAATTTATCGAAGGGGTCAAGACCGACCTGTTCCCCGACGAGATCTACGTCTTTACCCCCGAAGGGCGCATCATGGAGCTGCCCGCTGGCGCCACGCCGGTGGACTTCGCCTACACGGTGCACACCGACATCGGCCATGCCTGCGTCGGTTCCCGGGTCGACCGCCACCCCTACCCGCTCAGCAGCCCGCTGCATTCGGGTCAGACGGTGGAGATCATCACGGCGCCGGGCGCCCGCCCCAACGCGGCCTGGCTCAACTTTGTGGTGACCACCAAGGCACGCTCCAAGATCCGCCAGTTCCTCAAGAACCTGCGCACCGAAGAGTCGGTGGTGCTGGGTCGCCGCCTGCTCAACCATGCGCTGGGCGCCAAGAATATCGAAGACATCCCCGAGCCGCGCATCAAGCAGGTGCTGGCCGACACCAAGCACGAGAACCTGCAGGGGCTGCTGGCCGATGTGGGCCTGGGCAACGCCATGAGCGTCATGGTGGCGCGCCGTATGCTGGGGGATGAACTGCCGCCGGAAGAGCAACCCAAGTCCAGCAGCAAGAAGATGCCGATCAAGGGTGCCGACGGCATGCTGGTCACCTTCGCCAACTGCTGCCGCCCAATCCCGGGGGATGCAATCATCGCCCACATCAGCCCGGGCAAGGGGCTGGTGATCCACCAGGAAACCTGTCGCAACATCAAGGGCTACAGCAAGGAGCCGGACAAGTACCTGCCAGTGCAGTGGGAAGTGGACAAGGAGCAGGAACAGGAGTTCCGCACCGGCATCAGCATCGAGATCATCAATCATCAGGGTGCGCTGGCCGAGCTGGCCAACGTGATTGCCGCCACCGGCGCCAACATTCACGCCATCAGCACCGAAGAGAAGGATGGCCGGGTCTATCAGGTCAGCCTGCTCATCACCACCAAGAGCCGCATCCACCTGGCCAATATCATGCGCAAGATCCGCGTGATGCCCAACGTGCTCAAGGTGAGCCGACAGAAGAACTGAATACAGGCGGCGCAAGCCGCCTGCTGCTTTTATAGAGACAAGCCATGACCCCCGAACGCTTCAAGCGCATCACCGACACCTTGGTACAGTACCAGCTCGATTTGACCGTCTGTATGCAAGATATGCGTGCACAAACCTCACAGCATAGAAACTGATATGACTCCCGAACGCTTCAAGCGCATCACCGACATGCTGGCCCAGCGTCAGCTCGATTTGACTGTCTGTATGGAAGAGGTCCATAAACCTCACAATCTGGCCGCCATCGTGCGTACCGCCGATGCCATCGGCATCCACCGGGTACACGCCGTCTGGCCCAAGACCTGGATCCACAAGCGCAAGGGCACCGCCCGCGGCAGCCAGAACTGGGTGGATGTAAAACTGCACCCGGATATCGGCAGCGCGGTGGCCGAGCTGAAAGCCTCCGGCATGCAGATCCTGGCGACCCATCTCTCCGAGAGTTCGGTCGATTTTCGCGCCATCGACTACACCAAACCGACCGCCATTCTGGTGGGTCAGGAGAAACACGGCATCGGTGAAGAGGCGCTGGCGCTGGCCGATCACCATATCGTCATCCCCATGGTCGGCATGGTGCAGTCCCTCAACGTCTCGGTGGCGGCTGCCGCCATCCTCTACGAAGCGCAGCGCCAGCGCGAGCTGGCCGGTTGCTATCAGCGCGGCTGCCCGCTCACGCTGGAGGAGCAGAACAGTATCCTGTTCGAGGGGGGTTATCCCATCTATGCCCAGCTCTGCAAAGAGAAAGAGATGCCCTATCCCCAGCTCGGCCAGGCCGGTGAAATTCTGGCGGACGAAGAGTGGTGGCAGCGGATGCAGCTGACCCGCAAAGGCTGGGCGCAACAGAGCGAGCAGGACGATCCGCAGGAGGAGTGATGGAGAACCCTTTTGGCAGCTGGCTGGAATCGCAAATCATCCGGGATCACCTGACCAACCCGAACATAGAGGCTGGCGACTACAGCTACTACTCCGGCTACTACCACGGCAAGCCGTTCGAGGATCACTGCGTACGCTATCTGCTGGGGGATGGCTCGACCCGTGCCAGCTGGGACAGCGGCCAGTGGGGCACGGAAGTAGACCGCCTGATCATCGGCAAGTTCTGCTCCATCGGCTCGGGTGCCACCTTCATGCTGGCAGGCAATCAGGGCCACCGACTGGACTGGGTCTCCACCTTCCCGTTCAACCCAGACACCTTTGGCGAAGGGGCTCGCAGCGGCTTTCTGCGCAAGGGCGACACCCGGATTGGCAACGATGTCTGGATCGGCTCGGAAGCGATGATCATGCCCGGCATCACCATAGGTGATGGTGCCGTCATCGCCACCCGCGCCGTGGTGACCAAAGATGTGGCTCCTTACACCATTGTCGGTGGTAACCCGGCCCAGCCGATCCGTCGCCGTTTCAATGAGGAGCAGATCGTCATGCTGCAAGAGATGCAGTGGTGGCACTGGCCCCTGCCCCGCTTGCAAGCCAGCATGGCGCTGCTCTGCTCGGGGGATATCGCCGCCCTTTATCACCATTGGCAACAGGAGTGTGCCCGATGAAATCCCTCGCTCTTTCCCTGTTGGCCTTGACCCTGTTTTCTGCCGGAGCCCTTGCCGTGACCAATACCTATCAGCTCACCAGCGAAGCCGATGTACCCAGCCTCTACCGGCAAACCCTGCCCGACTTCTGGCACCAGCATGCCGTCGAAGGGGAGTTCAAGGGCAAGGATGGCGTCATCATCCGCTATGCCGCCCTGCGGCAGGAGAAAGTCGATCGCGCCATCCTCATCGTCAATGGCCGGGTCGAGAGCTATCTCAAGTATCAGGAGCTGGCGTGGGATCTCTGGCGCCAGGGCTATAGCCTCTACCTCATCGATCACCGCGGTCAGGGGATGTCCGGCCGGA
This sequence comes from Aeromonas sp. QDB62, assembly GCF_027705695.1. Classification (NCBI taxonomy): domain Bacteria; kingdom Pseudomonadati; phylum Pseudomonadota; class Gammaproteobacteria; order Aeromonadales; family Aeromonadaceae; genus Aeromonas; species Aeromonas sp. QDB62. The sequence goes on from NZ_JAPDCD010000005.1 coordinate 28,811, forward strand.
TGCTGGATGACCAGCAGAAGGGATATGTCGACCAGTTCGACGATTATGTGGTCGATCTCAAGCAGTTTCACGACCAGATAATCATGGCAGACCAGCCTGCCAAGCTGTTCCTGCTGGCCCACTCCATGGGCGGTGCCATCTCGGCCCGCTATCTGGAGCGCTGGCCCGAGGATATCAAGGCAGCCGTGCTCTCCTCCCCCATGATGGGCATCAACCTCGGCGGCCTGCCCAAGTGGCTGGCCAAGGGGCTGGCAGCCACCCTGGGGACGGTCGGCGGCTGGATCGGCGAGCCCCCCTACGGCCCCGGTCAGGGCCCCTATCAGGATGACGGCTTTGCCGATAACGGGCTGACCCACAGCCACTCCCGTTATCAGGCCTTCCGCCAGCTCTACGAGCAGTACCCGCAGATCAAGCTGGGTGGCGCTACTGCCCACTGGATTTATCAGGGTATCACCGGTGCCGATGCCGCTATCGCCGAGGCGGGTGCCATCAAGACCCCCCTGTTGGTCCTGCAGGCAGGCGACGACAAGATCGTGGACAATGCCGCCCAGGATCGCTTCTGCACCCTGGCAAAGTGCGAAGGGGGCAAGCCGCTGCGGATCGAGGGTGCCTGGCATGAACTGCTGATGGAGACGGATGACAAGCGCCAGCCCGCCCTGACCGCGATGGCTGAATTTTTCGCCCGCTTCTGAGCTGGCTATTTTTTGTAACCCTAAATAAATGGGGTGACAGTGCGGGCTAAGGTAAACTGCCCCTGTTTTCAATTGATGCCGAGGTAATGATGTTCAAGGTAGTTGTATCCGATCTCGATGGCACCCTGCTCAACAAGCAGCACCAGATCTCTTCCCGCACCCGGGATACCCTGCACCGCCTGGTAGAACAAGGTGTGAAATTTGTGGTCGCCACCGGCCGTCACCACGTGGACGTGCGCAGCTTCCGCGATGCGTTGGGGATGGACATCTACCTCATTACCTCCAACGGTGCCGTGGTTCATGACAAGCAGGACCAGCTGGTGTTCAACCAGCCGCTGCCGGCCGAGATCGCCGCCGAGTTGATCGCGCTGGAGCGCGACCCCTCCATCCACCTCAACGTCTATCAGGGCGATGACTGGGTGGTCGAAGAGGAGCTGCCCTGGTTGCTGAGCTTCCACGACGAGTCCGGCTTCACCTATCGGCTGGTCGATGATCTGACCAAGGAGCCGAAAGAGAAGATCAACAAGGTGTTCTACATCGGCGACCACGAAAAGCTGCTGAAGATCGAGGCGCACCTCAACCAGCGCTACGGCGACCAACTCAACGTCACCTTCTCCTTACCGGACTGCCTCGAAGTGATGCACGCCGGGGTTCACAAGGGTAATGCGGTGCGTGCCGTGCTGGAACAGAACGGCTTTGACATGTCCGAGGCGATCGCCTTCGGGGATGGAATGAACGACTTCGAGATGCTGACCATGGTGGGACGCGGCATCGTCATGGGCAACGCCCATGATCGCCTGAAAATGGCGCTGCCGGAGTATGAGCAGACCCTCACCTCCGATGAAGATGGCGTTGCCGTCTATCTGGAAAAGCTGTTCGAGCTGGAGAGCGTCAGCGCAGCCTGAGTTCAGGCCAGAAGCAGATCAACATGGATACCCGGTGTGGTATCCATGACTGTCACTGTGCCGAAGTAGGCGTGCTCACCGCTTGAAACGGTAATCACAGGCCGTGCAGCAATATTCCCGTGAAATCTGCCGATCGATGGAACGGCCCAGCAAAAGACCCAACCCGCCTCCGGTCGCCCCACCCAGCAAGGCGCCCCCCACTGCGCCTGCGATAGCGCCGACCGGCGTGCCAAGACTGCCCAAAGAGGCTCCCCAACCGGCACCCAGCTTGGCAAAGGTGGCGGCACAAGCGTAGCCACCCGCAGCACCACACCCCATTGCACAGGCCTTGCCGACCCGTTCATCCTCAACCTTGTCCACCGCCTCACTCATGCAACTTGGACATCTCATGATCCACTCCCGCTCAATCAGGACTGCATCATTATCGGTCAGGATCGATGAATGCGTCACCTGCAACCGCCATCAGCTACCAGGCTTGAACTGCTCCTTGTCGAGCCCGTGCTTCTTCATCCGCAGATAGAGCTTCTTGCGGGGAATGCCAAGGTAGCTGGCCGCCTCGGTCACCCGGCCAGAAAAGAGGAACAGGGTGTCCTCAATCACCCGCCGTTCAAACTCGTCGACCAGATCGTCCAGCGGCTCCTTGGCATTCGCGCCGGGGATGGCTCGCTCAGAGCCCGCCAGCTTGATGATCCCGACCGCATAGAGTTCGGCCACGTTTCTCAACTCGCGAATATTGCCGGGCCACTGGTGGCGCTTGAGGGTCTCCAGATAGGCACGATCCACTGCGGGCACCGTCTTGCCTATCCGCTTGCACCCTTCTCGCAAAAAATGGCGAAAAAGGGGAATGATGTCACAGCTTCGCTCAACCAGCCTCGGCAGTTTGAGTCTCACCTGTGAAAGAAAATAGTAGAGCTGGGGCATCAGTAGTTGTTGCTCAACCAGCGCCTCGGGAGACTCCTCAAACAGGGCTATGGTACGCAGTGACTTCTCTCCCCGCCGCTCCTGCTCCAGCAGATGGTTACCCAGCCAGCGCTGGCACTCTGCCGTCAGCCTTGCCGGAGATTGCAGCACCAGCGTCCCCTGTTCCGCCTTGACCAGGCTGGCCTGGATCTCGCTCAGGGAGCTCGCTGACGAACAATCATGAAGGTGGAATGGATGCGCCTTACGCGCACTGATCTTGTGCAGCAACTGAGCCAGCGTGTAGCGACCGGAACCCGGCGCCCCCTCCAGCATCAGATCCTTGTCGGTCTGTGCCAACTGGTTGATCTGCTGGCGGATAGCGACCAGTTGCGGACTGGTGCCGATCAACTCATCCTCAACCGTCGCCCGGATCTCACTGCGCTGGGTCATGATCGCACTGCGTTGCGCGCAGGCCCGCTCCAGCAGATCGAGCAACGACTGGGGATTAAGCGGTTTTTCCAGAAAATCGAAGGCCCCCAGCTTGACTGCCCTCACCGCCAAAGGGATATCGCCGTGCCCGGTGATCATGATGACCGGCAGATCGCCATCGATCTCCAGCACCCGGTCCAGCAGCTCCATGCCGTTCATGGCGGGCATATAGATATCGGACACGACCACCCCCGGCCACTGCTGTGACAACAACGTCAGCGCCTCATGGGGAGAGGTGGTTGCCTTGGGCTGGTAGCCGGACAGGCGCAACAGGTGGCAATAGGACTCCAACACGTCCTCATCGTCGTCCACCAGCAACACATTGGCCTGACGATTATGGGGTAACAGCATCGCTTTTCATCTCCTTCGGTGGCTCACGCCCCCCGGCAAATTCCACTATAACCATGGCCCCCCTCTCCAACGCGGAGCCCAGCAAGATATCCGCCCCGCAGCGCGCCAGCAGGGAGCGACAGATGGTCAGTCCCAGCCCCAACCCCACCTCTTTGGAGGTAGTGAAGGGGGTAAAAAGTTTGGGCAGGATGGCCTCACCAAATCCGGGTCCACTGTCGGCAATTCCGATGCGCAGCGACCCGCCCTCCTGTGCGAGACACAGCAGACGGATCTGGCGCAGCTCCCGTCCGGCGATAGCATCCATCCCGTTAACCAGCAGATTGACCAACACCTGTTCAACCAGCACGGGATCAGCCTCAATCCACAGCCCATCCGGCAGTTCGTTTTGCAACTGGCAGCCATCGCGCTTCGCGCGGGTTTCTAGCAGCAACAGCGCCTGATCGGCCAACTCTTTCGGATCGAGCCGGATGCGGGTATCGGGGGTTGGCGATTTACGGGCAAAATTGCGCAAGGCGGTAATGATGCGATGCATGCGCTGGCTCAGTTTCTCGATCTTGCCAAGATCGCTGCCCAGAGAGTGGTAGTGACCGGCATCCAGCGCCACACGGCTGGTATAGAGGTAGGTCATCATGGCTGACAGCGGCTGATTGAGTTCATGGGCCAGACTGGTCATCGCCTGCCCCACCACGGCCATCTTGGCCGCCTGGATCAGCTCATCCTGCGCCTGCAGCAAGTTGTGTTCTGCCTGTTGCCGCTGCACCACCTCTGCGGCAAGCAGCCGGTTTTTTTCTGTCAGCTCCCGGGTACGCTCAGCCACCAGCGACCCCAACTCTCGGGCCGTTATCTCCTGCCGGGTCACATCCGTGATGGTGATAATGAACCTGTGTCCGCGCCCCTGCTCGAACCGACGCAGGTTGAAGTGCAGGAAACGGGGCTGACTGTCAGCGCCGGTGGCAATTGTGCACTCACTGTAGCCCAGCGTGAGCAGTTGCTGCCCGGGCTCGAACTGGGCAGCCAACATGGCCTTGGCATCATCGGGGAATACCTGCCACAGAGGTTGTTCCGGTTTGATCACTGTTTGCTGGAAAAGGGTCAAGGCACTGGGGTTCACCGACTCTATGGTGCCATCGGGATGACAGGTAATTAAGCAGGCCTGGGTGTTATTGATGAGGTTGAGGGCATTGGTCTTCTCCATTTGCTGCAGCTGCTGACAGAAGTGGCGCAGACTCTCGCCCAGCAGACCGATCTCGTCCCGGCCTTGCGTTCTGACCACCGCATCCATCTGACCTTCCGCAACCCGGGCAAGATCCTGCCCCAGGGTATCGAGTCGACCAATCAACCTGCGCCCAATCAGCACCACCAGCACGAAGATGCTGATCAAGATGGATAGTCCAAGCACCACCAGGATCACCAGCTTGCCCGTTGCCACCATCTGGCTACTGTTGCGACCGAGCGCACTCAGAGAGCGGTTCGCCTCGGTCACGATCAGAGAGACCCGCTGATGGTAGCGAGAGACGGCGCTATCAAGCTGTGGCCGTAGTGCTGTGAGCTGTTGGTGGGTTTGCGCATCGGCTTGCAACAACAGGTAAAGGTGTCCGTTCGGCTTCACCAGCGTCACGATATCCTGCAGGATCTGGCGATAGCTCACGGTCGAAGGATACTCGGCCAGGCGGGAGATCAACTCATCCATCTCGTCGATCTTGTAGCCGATAAACAGAAATGCACTCTCCAGATCCTGCTGATTGCGCTGGGCAATCACCTCGTTGACCAGCGCCAGCAGCTCATTCTCCTTGAAAGTAAGGTCTTGCAAGGCAGAGAACTCCTTGATGACGGAGCCAAACTCCCCCATGTCATTCGGGCTGCCAACCATACCGGTGAGATGCCACTCTACCTCTTGCAACAGCGGCGCCACATCGTCCACCAAATCCTGATGCAGCCAGTTGATTCGCTTCTGTAACTGTTGCAACGACTCAAGATGATCGATCTGGCGCTTGAGGTAAGTACCATGATTGTCCACCAGCAAGTTCAGTTCGGTGAACGCCTGCTGCTGTGAGCGATCATCCTCACTGCCCCGAGGATATGCGTTGCGGATATCAAGCAGGGTGCTGGAGACCGCCGCAGAAAGCTGGCTGTATTTCACCGGATCCCGGGTATCACGCAACTGTGCCAATAGCAGCAACAGACGGGAGCTGGCCCGCTCCAGCTGATAAGCGCTGCCGATGGCCGGCAGGCTCTCTTCAACAATCCGGTTTACCTGCTGCCCCAGTCGACCCCACACCATGTAAGCCGCCATCCCCATGACACAGGTCAGGACAGTAATGGAAACAAACGCGAGAATAAGGCGGCGGCCCAGACTTCTCGGCAAGCGCAGCAAGCGACCCCAGCCCATCATGGCTTGACCGCCTGATCGACCAGCAGGCGAGCCTCGCCAAGACGAGCTTCCATAGTCTGGCGCCACTGGTGCATCACCTTCTCGGTTTGCGGATTGCTCTGATCCCGGTCATACAGTCCGTCAAACTGCGCTAGCAGGGCCGGGTCACTAGCCTCCCGCTCACTCAAGGGGGGAGTGCTGGCTTTGGCTCTTGCCTGTTCCAGCAGGCGTTCACGGGCAGGATCACCCCGGGTATCCGCGCCGTTGATCTCCTGCCAGGTGAGCTTCAACCGCGGTAACTGCTGGGTGATGGTCTGCTCGAATAACGCCTTGAGCAGACCGGCGCGCCGGTACAGCAGATCTTTGTCGGTGACATATTTGGCCTCGCTGGCAAGGCGGGGTTGATTCAGCGTCACCTTGGCCATACCCGGGGTGGCGATAATGGCCTGCCCCTTGGCTGATAACAGATACTTGATGAAGCGGGCCGCATTGGCCGGATGCTCGCTGCTGCGAGCAACGCCAAGATAGGTAGGCAGTATCACCGCATCAGGCAGGATATTGAAGCCAACGTGATCGAAACGAGCCTGACTGTTGCGGGCATAGCTGTCGATCACCAGACCGGCACCGGCCAGACCGCGAGTCACCCCGTCGCTCACGCCGAAACTGCGGGCCGTAATGGCCGACAGGTTGCTGCCGAGCCTCATCAGGAGTGCCCATCCCTGCTCCCAGCCATACTGCTGCAAGACACTCTCCACCATCATATGGGTCGTACCTGACTGGGAAGGGGAGCTCATCATCACATGCCCCATGAACTGTGGCGAAGCCAGCTGCTGCCAGGTGGTCGGTACCGGCAGGTGGTACTTGTCCAGATAGCGGCGGTTATACATGATGCCGCTGCCCGAGTATCCAACCACGGCCACCTTGTTGCCCAGCCCCAACATATGGGGGGTCAGCCAATCGGGAGGCACTGTTTCAGCCGATAAACCGGCCAGCAAACCAGCCTGATCCAGCGTGTGAAAAAAAGTCGGGGATGAAGACATGATGATGTCGACCCCGGGAGCATCATCCGCCGTCAGCAGCCGCAAGGCGGGAAGCGTCCGGCGATAGATGACCTCAACGCGGATCGCCGGATATTGCCGGGAGAACCCCTCGATCACCGCCTTGACCGGCGCCTCCGAAAAGGAGGTCAATACCGTCAGGGTCGAGGCATGGAGAGGGGTAAAAGGCAGCAGGATCGCGACCAGCAAAAACGGGAGCTGTCGGCAAAATATGGGCATGGTCTCTCTGTCGGCTCGCTGGCAATTATCGGATTATGTGCGGTACATCCAATATTCAACACAAGGGGTAAAAATCATTTCATCAGGGGTGAGCCAGTTTTGACTCACCTCCCTGTTACACGAACCTATTGTTATTCATCGCTCGTTACCGGGACAGTCAAAAGAAGTCATTTTCGCCCCATGAAACCCACACGATTGAGTCAAGGTTGACTCATTTCGGCCATTTTGCCGCCCCGTTTTCTCCTTTCATATGATGGCTCCAGCTAACAGAGCTTCCTCTGAAACCTTGCTGCCCAACATACACGGAGAACAATATGTTCAACTTTTTCAAAACGCGAGCAGACCTTCCGGTCATGGATGCCTCGCCCGATAAAATCCGCTCGATTTACCGCAAGTACCAATGGCAGGTGTTCCTCGGTCTGGTACTCGGCTACGCCATGTTCTACGTCGTCCGAATGAGTTTGAACGTGGTCAAGAAACCCATGCTTGACGCCGGTATAGTGACGCTGGAAGAGCTGGGGATTATTGGCTCCGCCTTCCTGTTTACCTATGCCGTAGGCAAGTTCTCGAACGGCTTCCTCTCCGACTACGCCAACATTGGCCGCTTCATGTCGGTGTCGCTCGGTCTCTCCTCCATCTGTACCATCCTGATGGGCATGAATACCGCAACCTTCTTCCTGGTGCTGATGTGGGGTCTGAATGGCTGGTTCCAGTCGGTCGGTTCCGCACCATCCTGCGTCTCCATCTTCCAGTGGTTCTCCCCCAAGCAGCGGGGCTCCGTTTATTCCATCTGGGGCGGCTCCCGCAACATCGGTGAAGGCATCTCCTGGATCCTGACCGCCAGCATCGTCAGCTTCTTCGGCTGGAAAGCGGGCTTTATCGGTGCCGGTCTTGCCTCTCTGGCTGCCGCGCTGTGCATGTATCTGGTGCTGAAAGATCGCCCGCAGACCTATGCCCTGCCAGAACCTGCCGTTGCCTTTGGCGAACAAGCGGAGATCACCAAGAAGGTCGAGCCAGCCGAGATCCGTCGCGCCCAGCTGTTTGTGCTTAAACAGCCGACCGTATGGCTGATCGCGGCAGCCTGTGCCTGCATGTACATGTCTCGCTACGCTATGAGCTCCTGGGCCGTGCTCTATCTGCAAGAGCAGAAAGGGTACAACCTGATCGATGCGGGCTTTGCCATGTCTGCCTACCCCATCGCCGGTTTCCTCGGCGCCATTCTGGCGGGCATCATCTCTGACAAAATCTTCAACGCCAACCGCCACATCCCGACCCTGCTCTACGGGTTGGCCAACATTGCCGGTATGTGCCTGATGTTCTGGGGCCCGCAGAGCCGCATGATGGATGCCGTCGCACTGGCGCTGATCGGTTATGCCATCGGGGGACTGGTCGTGTTCCTGGCGGGCCTGACAGCCTGTGACCTGATGCCAAAAACTGCCGTGGGCGCAGTTAAGGGCTTTATCGGCCTCTGCTCCTACATCGCAGCCTCCTGTCAGGAGCTGGTCTCCGCCGCCCTGATCAAAACCAGCGTGGTCGATGGTGTCACTCACTATGACTTCAGCAGTGCCAAGTATTTCTGGCTCGGCGCATCCGTGGTCTCCATGCTGCTCGCCTTGACGGTATGGAACGCCAAAAAAGTGGTCGAATATTGATCTTGTAACAGACAAAGGGTGGTCAATTGACCACCCTTTTTTCATTGCCAAATCCGAGAAGGGATGTTTCCGATGCGTAAAACCAAAATCATTGCCACTCTGGGCCCTGCGAGCTCAACGGCCGACATGGTGGAAAAACTGATGGAGGCTGGCGCCAATGTGTTTCGCCTGAACTTCTCCCATGGCAGCGGTGAGCAACATATTGCCACCGCCAGCCTGATCCGCAAGACCGCCGCCCGGCTGGGGCTCCATATCGGGATCCTGGCCGACCTGCAAGGCCCAAAAATCCGTATTGCCCGCTTTGCCACAGGGAGCATCACCCTGACCCCTGGCGCCTCTTTTATCCTTGATGCGGCGCCAGGTGACCAACCGGGCGATCAGGATCGCGTCGGCCTCGACTACCCGGAGCTAATCAACGACTTACGCAGCGGCAACATCCTGCTACTGGATGATGGCCGGATCCAGCTTGAGGTCCTGCATATCGAAGGAAGCAGCATCTTCACCCGGGTGCAGATCGGTGGCCCCCTCTCCGACCGCAAGGGGATCAATGTACTGGGTGGAGGGCTCAGCGCCCCGGCACTCACCGACAAGGACAGAGCCGATATATTGACCGCCAGCCAGATCGAGGCCGACTTTATCGCCGTCTCCTTCCCTCGTTGTGCTACCGACCTTGTTGAGGCCAGAACGCTGATCCGGGCCGCAGGCAGTCATGCCGCCATCGTCGCCAAGGTAGAACGAGCGGAAGTGGTGGCCTCGGTCGAGGCGATGGACGAGGTTATTCGCGCCGCAGACATCGTCATGGTGGCACGTGGAGATCTGGGGGTAGAGATTGGCGATGCCAGACTGCCCGGCGTACAAAAGAAGCTGATCAAACGTTGCCATCAGCTCGGCCGACCGGTCATCACGGCCACCCAGATGATGGAGTCCATGATCAGTAGCCCAATGCCAACCCGAGCCGAGGTGCTGGATATCGCAAATGCGGTGATAGACGGTACTGATGCCGTCATGCTGTCAGCCGAATCGGCGGCGGGTCTCTATCCGGTCGAGGCAGTGGAAGCCATGGCTCGCATCGCACACGGAGCAGAACGTGAAATAGACCCGATTCAACCACGCTGGCAGAAAGCGTCCCATCACAGCGATCAATCCAGCCACTGCATGGCACTGGCTGCAATGACGGCTGCGTTCAGTCACGATCAATCCTGTGGTATCGCTGTGCTGACCTCACAGGGAGATGCAGTCACCGCTATCTCTCGCAGCAACCTGAACAATCCAATCTGGGCACTGTCCAACAAACCCATGTTACTCAACCAGATGACGATTCTGCGCGGTGTCACCCCCCTCTTTTATGAAGAGGAGGTGGAAGATGAGAGAGACTCACGGCAGCTGATAGCAACGCTGGAGCAAGCCAATCAACTACATGGCATTCAATCTCTGCTGATCAACCGGCTCGATTCGCTGGAGGGTGCGGGTAGTGAAGATGTCTGCCGCCTGATCCCGCTCGGCAGCAAGCACCGCGACGCTCCGCCCAGCCGGAGTTCATCTTTCCTCTAACGCCGAAATAGAGACAGCAAAGCCTCACCATGTGAGGCTTTGTTTTTTCAGCGTCTCCAGCCAGGGGTTGGGCCGTTGCCAGCTGAAGCTCTGGTTCGCGCCACCGTAACATTCGGCCAGCCGCAGCGGCGTGCCGGGAGTATGGCGTCGCCCGGCCACATCGAGGCAGCGGGAGACCTTGCTGTTGAACAGCCGGTCCTTCTGCCACTCCCACTGCGGCTGCCCGTCACAAGGGGCCAGCATCAGCTCGCTGTCGTTTTTGGCTTGCAGACAGCGATCCTGCAGGCGCAACTCCCCCAGATCCCACTCGAATAGCTGATCGTCTTTGCCGCTGCAGGAGAGGGCCAGCACCTTCTGTTGCGACACCGCGACGCAAAAATCGCCGCTGGTCAGCAAGGGAGAGAGCGCCCGCTCCTGCGGTTGCGAAGTAATGGAGCCCATCATCACATCGGTTGATGGCGGCTTGATGGTACACCCCCCCAGCAGCAAGGCAGCCACTATGGCAGGGGTGCAAGCAACGGAAATTTTATTATTCATGGAAAAACGCCTGAAATGGGCCGATGACATCCGGTTGTCAGTGACTCGAGGCAGCAGCATAACCGAAAGCCGGGGAGCACTGCCCGGATAGAGTGTAAACAGACGTAACAGAGATAGAGGAGAGCTGGCGCAGAAAAGGCTGGAAAGCAAAAAACCCCGCCGAAGCGGGGTTTTTCTAAATGTGGTCGGTGATAAAGGATTCGAACCTTTGACCCTCTGGTCCCAAACCAGATGCGCTACCGGACTGCGCTAATCACCGAGGCTATTTCTTTCAAAATAGTTTACTTCAAAAAACAAAGACGACCTGATGGTCATCCTCATCATACAGCAAGTATGGTGCGAAGAGAGGGACTCGAACCCTCACACCCGGGGGGCACTAACACCTGAAGCTAGCGCGTCTACCAATTCCGCCACCTTCGCATACCTGACAAGCTGTAAAATGGGGTGGCTGATGGGGCTCGAACCCACGACAACCGGAATCACAATCCGGGACTCTACCAACTGAGCTACAGCCACCACAGCTGTTTTCGTTCCACAACACGCCCGTTTAACCGGCGCACGTTTGATGGTGCGCCCGACAGGATTCGAACCTGTGACCTCTGCCTCCGGAGGGCAGCGCTCTATCCAGCTGAGCTACGGGCGCTACGCTGTCGAACGGGGCGCATTATTGATGATGGACGGGGGTTTGTCTACACTTTTCTGCCACCAATGCACTGACCGTTGCTTTTTCAAGCACATCGTGCATTTTTCTTCCACTTATCCCCTGCCTGCCCCAGAAAAGGGGTAATTCCCATGTCAAATTGTCTTGCAACCTTGACTTGATTTGACACCCACCTAAAATGAATGAACGTTCATTCAATTGAAAGACACACTGATGATTCCGGATAAGAAAGAGAGCATCTTCAACGCAGCCCATGAGGTGCTGGGTGAGCGGGGTTTTCATGGTCTGTCGATTGCGGAAGTCGCCAAAAAGGCCAACGTGGCTACCGGCACCATCTATCGCTACTTCGGCGACAAGGATGACCTGATCCGGCAGCTGCATCAACACACTATCTTGCAGTGTGTCCCCATGGTCATGGCCGGTGTAGATGTCGATAAAGTTTCATTTCAACAATTTCGCCAACTATGGCTCAATATTCATACCATTTTTGTTAACGAACCAAACGCCATCAAGTGCAAATTGCAGTACGAGAGCTCGCCATTGGGGGCAGACCTGGAAACCAATCCGGTCATCCTGGCGGCATGGGAACCTCTGGACCGCTTTTTTGCACAGGGCGTGGCACAAGGACTGTTTATTGATTTACCGATACGGGCACTCCAGGTGTTGAGTCTGGACAGTGTCATGCATCTTGCCCTGCAGTGCAGGGTACACAACATCACGTTGACCGAATCGCAGTTGGAAACCGCGATCCGCGCCAGCTGGAATGCCATTTTACTCCCCCACATTTCCACCTCAGGAGCCTGTTCATGAAAAAATGGATGGCCATTATGTTGCTGATAGCGATCGCCCTGTTTGGCAGCGTCATCGGCTTCAATTTGTTCAAACAGAAGATGATTGCCCAATACATGGCCAACCGGCCGGAACCCGAGTTCCCAGTCACCGCCATGGTGACCAAGGCGCAGGATTGGGTACCGACCATCGAAGCGATCGGCTTCATCGAGCCGAATCAGGGGGTGACCCTCTCCACCGAGCTGGCGGGCACCATCGATGCCATCACCTTCGAATCGGGCAAACCGGTCAAGGCCGAACAGCTGCTGCTGAGTCTGGACTCCACCGTGGAGCGGGCCAATCTGCGCGCCTCCCAGGCCAAGCTGCCGGCGGCAAAGGCCAAGTTCGAGCGTTTCCAGAACCTCTACAAGACCAGCTCCATCTCCAAAGAGCAGCTGGATGAGGCGGAAGCGGCCTATCGCTCGCTGGAAGCGGATATCGAGAGCCTGAAGGCGACCATTACCCGCCGTGAAGTGCGCGCGCCGTTCAGTGGTGTCGTTGGCCTGCGTAACGTCTTCCTCGGCCAGTATCTGCAGCCGGGCACCGATATCGTGCGGCTGGAAGATACCAGCGTGATGCGTCTGCGCTTCACTGTGCCCCAGACCGATATCTCCAAAATCACCCTGGGCCAGACCATCAAGATCAATGTGGATGCCTATCCGCAAACCCAGTTTGACGGTCACATCACCGCCATCGAACCAGCGGTCAACTACCAGAGCGGCCTGATCCAGGTGCAGGCTGACATCCCGAACAACGACGGTCAGCTCCGTTCCGGTATGTTCGCCCGCGCCAGCATCATTCTGCCGACGGTGAAAGATCAGATTGTGATCCCGCAAACCGCCATCTCCTTCACCCTTTACGGTCAGAACGTCTACGTGCTCAAAGAGGGCGAAGAGACTGACAAGGAAGGCAACAAGGTGAAAGTGCTGCGGGCCAAGCAGGTGGTGGTCAAGGCAGGTGAGCGCCGTGGCAACGATGTGCATGTGCTCTCCGGCATCCAGGCCGGTGACCAGATCGTACTGTCGGGTCAGGTTCGCCTGAGCAACGACACCAAGGTGCATGTGGTCGAGAACGATGCCCTGGCCGTCCCGGCACAAACCCCGATGCTGTAAGCGCGGAGATCTGCGATGCGATTTACTGACATATTTATAAAACGGCCTGTGCTGGCGATCTCGCTCAGCTTCCTGATCGCCTTGCTGGGCTTTCAGGCCATCTTCAAGATGCAGGTCCGGGAATACCCCGAGGTGACCAACACGGTGATCACCGTCAGCACTGGCTATTATGGCGCCAGCTCTGACCTGATCCAGGGGTTCATCACCCAGCCGCTGGAGCAGGCGGTCGCGCAAGCCGACAACATCGACTTCATGACCTCCTCCAGCCAGCTGGGCAGCTCCACCATCACCGCGTACATGAAGCTCAACACCGACCCCAACGCCGCGCTGTCCGACATCCTGGCGAAGGTGAACTCGGTGCGCTCCCAGTTGCCGAAAGAGGCGGAAGACCCTTCGGTCACCTCCTCCACCGGTTCAACTACGGCGGTGCTCTACCTCGGTTTCACCAGCCCGGAACTCAACTCCAGCCAGATCACCGACTATCTGGAGCGGGTAATCAAGCCGCAGCTCTTTACTGTCGGCGGGGTCTCCAAGGTTGACCTCTACGGCGGTGTCGAGTTTGCCCTGCGGGTATGGCTGGATCCGGCCAAGATGGCGGCCTTCAACCTGACCGCCAGCGACGTGATGACGGTGCTCAACAGCAACAACTATCAGTCCGCGACAGGTCAGGCGACCGGCTACTTCACCCTGTTCAACGGCAACGCCGAGACCCAGGTCAAGGATGTCGACGAGCTGAAGCGTCTGGTGGTCGCCACCCGTGACGGCAAGGTGATCCGCCTCTCCGACATTGCCAAGGTGAGCCTGGAGAAGAGCCACGACATCTATCGTGCCAGCGCCAACGGCCGCGAAGCGGTAGTCATGGCGGTCAACGCGGCGCCGACAGCCAACCCCATCAACATCGCCCGCGATGTGCTGGATCTGCTGCCGAGCCTTGAGCGCAACATGCCGAGCACCATGCATCTCAACGTGATGTATGACTCCACCGTGGCGATCAACGAGTCCATTCACGAGGTTATCAAGACCATCCTGGAGGCGGCCGCCATCGTACTGGTGGTGATCACCCTGTTCCTCGGTTCATTCCGCGCGGTCATCATCCCGATCATTACCATTCCGCTCAGCCTTATCGGCGTGGTGATGATGATGGATATGTTCGGCTTCTCGATAAACCTGATGACCCTGCTGGCGATGGTGCTGGCGATCGGTCTGGTGGTGGATGACGCCATCGTGGTGCTGGAGAACGTCGACCGCCATATCAAGGGGGGGGAAGAGCCGTTCCGGGCCGCCATTATCGGTACCCGTGAAATTGCGGTGCCGGTCATCGCCATGACGGTTACCCTGGCCGCGGTATACGCCCCTATCGCCCTGATGGGCGGCATCACCGGCTCGCTGTTCAAGGAGTTTGCCCTGACGCTGGCAGGCGCCGTGTTCGTCTCGGGCATCATCGCGCTGACCCTGTCGCCGATGATGTGCTCCAAGATGCTCAAGGCCAATGAAACGCCGGGCAAATTCGAGAGCACTGTCCACCACCTGCTGGAACGGATGACCGATCGCTACGACAGCATGCTGCATGCGGTGATGAAGAAGCGCATCGTCATCGTGGCGTTCGCCGTCATCGTGTTCGGCAGCCTGCCGCTGCTGTTCAAGTTCATCCCGAGCGAACTGGCCCCGTCAGAGGACAAGGGGGTAATGGCGGTGCTGGGTACAGCACCGTCCAACGCCAACCTGGACTACATCGAAAACACCATGGCGGATGTGAACAAGATCCTGGATGAGCAGCCGGAAATCGCCTTCTCCCAGGTCTTCTCTGGGGTGTTCAACGCCAACCAGGCGTTCGGTATCGCCTCCATGGTGCCCTGGAGTCAGCGTGAAGCGAGCCAGAAAGAGGTGCTGGATCGGGTCGCCAATCTGGTAAAAGACATCCCGGGTATGGCCATCACCACCTTCCAGTTCCCGGAACTGCCGGGTGCATCGAGTGGTCTGCCGATCCAGTTCGTCATCACCACCCCGAACAGCTTCGAAAGCCTGTTCCTGGTGGCCGGTGAAATTCTGGCTGCCGCTCAGGGTAACGGTCAGTTCGTCTATTCGGATCTCGATCTGAACTACGACTCCGCCACCATGAAGATCCGCATCGACAAGGACAAGGCGGGTGCCTACGGCATCACCATGCAGGACATCGGTATCACCATGGGCACCATGATGGCGGACGGTTACGTCAACCGTATCGACCTGGATGGCCGCTCCTACGAGGTGATCCCGCAGGTCGAGCGCAAATACCGTCTCAATCCGGAGTCCATAAAGGGCTATTACGTGCGGGCCGCAGACGGCAAGTCGATCCCGCTCGGCAGCCTGATCACCATTGAAGTGGTTGGCGAGCCCCGCGCCCTGCCCCACTTCAACCAGCTGAACTCCGCCACCATAGGCGCCGTTCCGGCTCCCGGCGTGGCCATGGGTGATGCGATCAACTGGTTCCAGACCGTCGCCGACGAGAAGCTGCCGCAAGGCTATCGTTACGACTTCATGGGGGAAGCCCGTCAGTTCGTCACCGAAGGCAATGCACTCTATGCCACCTTCGCGCTGGCACTGGCCATCATCTTCCTGGTGCTGGCCATCCAGTTCGAGTCGGTGCGTGACCCGCTGGTCATCATGGTCTCGGTACCGCTCGCAATCAGCGGGGCGCTGATTGCCCTGGCATGGGGACTGGCGACCATGAACATCTACTCACAGGTGGGCCTGATCACGCTCGTTGGCTTGATTACCAAGCACGGCATCCTGATCTGTGAAGTGGCGAAGGAAGAGCAGCTGCTGCGCGGCATGAACAGGATGGAAGCCGTGATGCAAGCCGCCAAGGTGCGTCTGCGTCCGATCCTGATGACCACCGCCGCCATGATTGCCGGTCTGATCCCGCTGCTCTACGCCACTGGCGCCGGTGCAGCCCAGCGTTTCAGCATCGGTATCGTCATCGTGGCCGGTCTCGCCATCGGTACCCTGTTCACCCTGTTCGTGCTGCCGGTGATCTACACCTATCTGGCGTCCGAGCACAAACCGTTGCCGGTATTCGATGAAACCATTCCGCCCAAGGCAAACAGCGGACACTGATCATCACGACACACCAAGGCCCCGACACGGGGCCTTTTTTATGCTTCGCAGGAAAGACGACATAAGTGCATGAAGCAGTTAAACTAAAAAACATCACATCCAGACCGCAAGGACGCCATGTCAGGACTTATCTCCAAGACCGCCGAGGCCGTAGGCCGCAACGGACTCTCATACCGCCTGCTCTCCTACATTCTGGTGTGCAGTACCGTATTGGCGATGATCATTACGGTGTTGCAACTCGCCTGGGATTACCGCAAGGATGTGGCCGTTATCGAAGACAGCATCGGCCAGATCGAGGCCTCTTTCCTGCAACCCATCGCCGCCAGCTTGTGGAACCTCGATGAAGAGCAGGTCAAGGTGCAGATCGAAGGGATCATGAACCTGCCCAACATGCAGTTCGTGATGGTCAAGGAGATGCTCGGCAACTCGGAAGTCCCGCTGTTGACCCAGGGGACCGAACGGGAAAGCTACGATATCTCCCGCGAATTCAACCTCACCTATCAGGGTGAAATCGTCGGCAAGCTGTTCGTTGCCGCCTCTCTCGAGCAGATCTACCAGCGCCTGATCGAAAAATCGGTGCTGATCATGGTCAGCCAGACCATCAAGACCCTGGTGGTCTCATTTTGTATCCTGATCATCATTTACTATCTGGTGGTGCGGCACCTCAATCGCATTGCCAGCTACGCCCAGAAGTTCAATCTGGACCGGCTCGATATGGAGCTGGAGCTGGAGGGGCGCCCGCAACCGCGCAAGAAACCCGATGAGCTGGATACCCTGGTCGCCACCCTCAACCAGATGCGCACCCGACTGCGTGACGAACTGGTTGCCCGCCATCAGGCGGCTGAACAGTTGCAGCAGGAGAGGGACTTCTCCGCCACCCTGATCAACTCGGCCAACATGGTCATCTGCTGCATGGAGCCGGATCTGACCATTGCCAGCATCAACCCGGCCGCCATCCTGCTGACCGGCTACCACCAGCAGGAGCTGCTGCAGCACAACTGGCTGGATCTGTTTGTCAGCCCGACCCAGCGGGAAGAGCTGAACAATATCCTGGCCGCAGAGGGTTCGCTGGCAGACCAGGAGGTCATCATGCATGACCAGCAGGCCCACGAGCTGGTGCTGCAGTGGACCTTCGTTCCCTTCTACGATGGCCCCAACCTCAAGTACCAGATCGGGTTTGGCTACGACATCACCCAGCTGAAAAAAGTCGAGCGGGAGATTATCCAGCTTAACGAACAGCTGGAGGGCAAGGTGGAGGAGCGTACCCGCAGCCTGAGCGAGGCGAACAACCAGCTGGGCAAGGCCTACGACGATCTGAAACAAGCCCAGCAGACGCTGGTGGAGTCGGAGAAGATGGCCTCCCTCGGCTCGCTGGTAGCCGGGGTGGCACACGAGATCAACACCCCGATCGGCATCAGCGTGACCGCCTCCTCCTATCTGCAGGAGCGGGTCGCCGACTTCAAGTCCCATATCGACTCCAAGCAGCTGTCGCGCTCCTATCTCAACGAGTTCACCGTCAACCTCGACGAATCGATGCAGCTGCTGCAGAGCAACCTGCGCCGCGCCTCCGAGCTTATCGCCAGCTTCAAGCAGGTAGCGGTCGATCAGTCATCGGAAGCGCGTTACAACTTCAGCCTCGCCGACAACCTGCATCAGGTGGTGGTCTCCCTCGGTCACAAACTGAAGAAGAGTCAGTGCGAAGTGGATATCCAGTGCGATCCCAAGCTGTCGATCTTCTCCTTCCCAGGCAGCTTTACCCAGATCTACTCGAACCTGATCCTCAACTCCATCAACCACGGTTTCGACAACTGGGACAAGCCGAAGAAGATCACCATCAAGGTGGAACAGCAGGGAGAGGAGCTGTTTATCGACTACTCGGACAACGGTCGCGGCATCCCGCCCGAAATATTGCCGCGCATCTTCGATCCCTTCGTCACCTCCAAACGGGGCCAGGGTGGCAGCGGGCTCGGTACCCACATCATCTACAACCTGGTGGTGCAACTGCTGAAAGGCCGTATCAGCTGTGCCAGCGAACCGGGCAACGGTGCCCAGTTCCATATTCGCCTGCCGATCCAACATAACTGAGCGCTGGCTCTTGTGAGCCAGCCGCTTTATCCCCATCATGCTGTGATTGCATTCTTAATGAGCGGAGAACCTCGCAATGGCACAGCATTTTGACTATATCGCCATCGGTGGCGGCAGCGGCGGCATCGCCTCGGCCAACCGGGCTGCCATGTATGGCAAGAAAGTCGCCCTGATTGAAGCCAAAGAGTTGGGTGGAACCTGCGTCAACGTCGGCTGCGTACCGAAGAAGGCCATGTGGTATGCCGGCCAGATCGCCGATGCCCTGAAATATGGCGCCGACTACGGTTTCGACACCACCCTCAACCACTTCAGCTGGGCCAAGCTGGTCGAGTCCCGCCAGGCCTACATCGGCCGCATCCACCAGTCCTACGAGAACGTGCTGGGCAAGAACCAGATCACGGTGATCAAGGGCTTCGCCCGCTTCGTCAGCAGCAACACCATCGAGGTCAATGGCGAGCAATACACCGCCGATCATATCCTGATCGCCACCGGTGGCCGTCCCGAAGTACCTGCCATTCCGGGCGCCGAGCTGGGTATCGACTCCGACGGTTTCTTCGAGCTGCAGAGCCAACCCAAGCGGGTTGCCGTAGTCGGTGCGGGCTACATCGCGGTGGAGATCGCCGGCGTGATGCAGGCGCTTGGCTCCGAGACTCATCTGGTGGTGCGCAAGCACGCGCCGCTGCGCAACTTCGACCCCATGATCCACGAGACACTGGTCGAAATCATGGCGCAGGAAGGGCCCAAGCTGCACACCCACGCCATTCCCAAAGCCGTGCTCAAGAACGCCGATGAGAGCCTGACCCTGCAGCTGGAAGATGGCCGCCATCTCACCGTCGACTGCCTGATCTGGGCCATCGGCCGCGTACCGGCTACCGACAACCTCAATCTGGCTGCCGCTGGCATCGCGCTGGACGAGAAGGGCTTTATCCCGACCGACAAATTCCAGAACACCGCCGTCGCCAACATCTATGCGGTGGGTGACAACACCGGCCGCATCCAGCTCACCCCGGTGGCCGTCGCGGCGGGCCGTCGTCTCTCCGAACGGCTGTTCAACAACAAGCCGAACGAGCACCTCAACTACGATCTGGTACCGACCGTGGTGTTCAGCCACCCGCCCATCGGTACCATTGGCCTGACCGAGCCGGAAGCCATCGCCGAATACGGTGAAGATCAGGTGAAGGTCTACCGCAGCCAGTTCACTGCCATGTACTCGGCGCTGACCCAGCATCGCCAGCCCACCAGGATGAAGCTGGTCTGTGTCGGCCCGGAAGAGAAGGTGGTCGGTCTGCACGGTATCGGCTTTGCGATGGACGAGATCCTGCAAGGTTTCGGCGTCGCCATGAAGATGGGTGCCACCAAGGCGGACTTTGACAACTGTGTCGCTATCCATCCGACCAGTGCGGAAGAGTTTGTGACAATGCGATAGGCACGTTGGAAGCTGGCCTGTCACTATCAGACCCGCTTCAACAACTGTGTTTCCACGCCTCATCCCACCAGCGCAGAAGAGTTTGTAACCATGTGCTAAGCACGTCGAAGCCGGCCTGATCACCATCAGGCCGGCTTCGACAACTCAGTTCCGCTTTCCTTCCCTACTCACGACTGCATGACAGAGTGGGCCACCACACGCCAACCACTTCCTGTAGCAGCGCTATCACCACACGGCGAGATTCGACCACGGTCTGCGCATCAGTACCACCATCACACTGCGGTTCTTACGCAGTGGCTGTCAGGTTGAATGGCATGACGATCGTATCTCCTCGCATTGCATCCAAGTCCAATCTGGCAGATTGAGGTACTCAGGCTTGCGGCTGATATCGTTCGGCCGCATGGGCTTGGCGAAGATCCGACATCAGCCCTTGACGTGCCTCATCCAGAGCGGTCCAACGTTCGGCGACATGAAGCGGCGGAATCGTCACCAACTCGCGGCGATCGAACCCGACCAGTGCAGCATCAACCAGCTCACCCACTTCCATCACCTCGGGGAGCGTGTTGACATCCACACCTGCATGCGCCCAGATTTCGGTGCGGGTTGTGGCCGGCAACACGGCTTGCACATAGACCCCTTTGGGTGACAGTTCATGAGCCAGCCCCTGCGACAAAAACAGCACATAGGCTTTGGTCGCACCGTAGAGAGAGATACCGAACTCGGGCGAAAATCCCACCACCGAACCAATGTTGACGATGCTCCCCGTGCCGGATTGCGCAAGGCGCGGTGCGATCGCTGCGGCGAGCCGCGTCAATGCGGTTATGTTCAGCGCGATCTGGGATTCGATGGCCTCGGGAGATTGCTCCAGAAAATGCCCGGATTGCGGCATACCGGCATTGTTAATGAGGATGCCGATACGTGCGTCATGCCGCAGGCGAGTTTCCAGTGCCGGCAGCTCTGCCGAATTGGTCAGGTCAGCCTGCAGCACCTCAACGGCTATCTGGTGTTGCTCACGCAGGCGCATGGCCAGCGCATCCAGCCGTGACTTGTTGCGCGCAACAAGAACAAGATCGTGGCCGCGACGAGCAAAACGTTCGGCATAGGTGGCACCGATACCGCTGGAGGCGCCGGTGATAAAGACTGTCGGTAGTGTGGTCATGTTATTTCCTTGATATGGATGGCGTGGGTGAACGAGCCAATGCGGCCGTGATCACGGCTTGATGCTGACGACGACCTTGCCCCTGGCGTGGCCCTTGGCGAGGTACTCCAGCGCTTCTTTGGCCTGGTCGAACGGGAATACCTTGTCGATAACCGGCTTGATGCGTTGAGCATCGAGCAGCTCGCCGATTTCGGTGAGTTGGTCGCCATCGGGACGCACAAACAGGAACGAGTAGGCGACGTTCCGCTTGTTCGCCCGCGACCTGATTTTTCGGCTCATCAGCCCGAACAGGAGGCGGAGCAATACGTTCAGCCCCCGGGCCCGCGCGAAGGCAGCATCCAGCGGGCCGGTGAGGGAGATAATCTTGCTGCCCGGTTTGAGGATATCGATGGCTTTTTCGATCGCATCGCCCCTGACGGTCCCCAGCACGGCATCGTAGCCGTGCAGTTGGTGCTCGAATGCCTGTTGCTTGTAATCGACCACCTCATCGGCCCCCAGCTCGCGCACCAGCTCGATGTTGCCGCTACTGACCGTGGTGCCCACCCTGGCCCCCAGCAGCTTGGCCAGCTGGATAGCAAAGGTGCCGATGCCACCGGATCCGGCAGGGATAAACACCTTTTGGCCAGCCTGCAGATTGGCGCGCTCCTTCAGCGCTTGCCACGAGGTGAGCCCGACCATCGGGATCGAGGCGGCTTGCACGAAATCCAGATTGGCGGGTTTCAACGCCGCAGCGCGCTCAGGCACCACCGCAAATTCAGCCAGCGATCCGGTTCCGAGATCGAAAATACTGGCGAAGACGGCATCGCCCGGTTTGAAACGGGTCACCTGACTGCCAACCTCGGTCACGACACCGGCCAGATCGCTGCCCAATGTGGCGGGAAGCTGAAAGTGAAGCACCGGTTTGAACATGCCGGTCGGAATCATGTTGTCGATCGGGTTCAGGCCAGCGGCATAAACCTGAACCAGCATTTCATCCGCCTTCAGTGCGGGACGCGGGATATCCGTGAGCCCAATCTCCGGCGACTTGCCGTAACGTTTGAATGTGAGTGCTTTCATGGTTCGGGCATTCGGCAGCCGGCGAGCCATGTCCGCTGACAGTCGGCTATCGACCATCAGGTCATGTTCACCATTGGCCACGAACACCGGTTGCGTGATGACCGAGAGATCATCCGGCGCACTCAATCCCGCACTCCGGATCGCCTTGAGCTGGGCATATCTGGCCTGCAGGGAGATGGGCTGGTCACGGTCAGTCGTGCGTGCTTTCAGGCGAGAGAAGTACTCTTTTGCCGCGCGCTTGCCATCCGGTGTGCGGGGAAAAAACAGGAAGTGCCGCGGATCGTTCAGCGTCAATGCCGCTTTGAGGTAGGCGGTGGCGGCAATCTTGTTGATCTCGTCGATACCGCCACCTCCCCGCGGCCCGGTTCCGGCAAGCACAATCCGGCGCACCAGATCCGGCGCCTGCAAAGCCACCATTTGCGCTACACCACCACCTAACGAAAACCCGAGCAGATCGACCTGCTGCAATCCCATGGCGCGAATAAAGGCGATGGCATCACGTCCCATCTCCTCAATGGTATGTGGCACCGCTCCCCCCGAGGCGCCGACGCCACGATTATCGAAAGCGATAACCCGCCGCTTCGCGGCGATACCGTCGATAACACCGGGATCCCAGTCATCGAGCACCGCCATCAGATGGTGCAAAAAGATCACCGGCACACCGGTGTCGGGGCCCAGCGCCCGATAGGCAAAAGATGTTCCGTTCACATCAAGGGTGCGGGTCGGCACATCTTTCCAATCCATATGCCCTGTCTGACGTAGTGTGGTCACCGGGCGGTGGCTGGCAGATCTCCCGGTCATCGAGGCGATCCCCATCTTCTTTGTAACCATGTCCGAGATCTCCGTGTTGGGTGGATTGTTGGTGGTTGCAGTGTTACTATCAAATTGATATCAACTTACTATCAATTCACAACCAAGTCACAATCAAAACAGTATGAACATGAAAAAAAGTTACGATACCCCATGCCCAATCGCGCGCAGCATGGCGATTGCTGGTGATGCATGGAGCATATTGATCCTGCGCGATGCCCATGCCGGTCTCACTCGCTTTGACCAATTCCGGAAAAGTCTGGGAATAGCACCCACGATGTTGACCCGCCGACTGGCGACGTTGACCGAAGAGGGTTTGCTGGAAAAAAGGCTTTATTCTGAACATCCACCCCGTGAGGAGTATCTGCTGACCGCCGCCGGTCGCGATTTTCTACCGATACTCTTCATGATTGGTGAGTGGGGTCGCCAATATCGGGGCGACGACAACATGATCCGTTTCTTCGATATGGAGGCCGGCACAGAAATCAAGGCCATCGTGGTCGATGAAGTGACCGGGGCAAAGATTGGGACCCGCCCGCTGCGCGTGGTGATGCCTGATGAAAACTGACAGGTGATTCGGCAATCGCATCGTCTTTCACCCAAACCCGGCTCAGGCCGGGTTTTTTGATTCCTCCTCGCCATTTCTCTCGCAAAACCGCCGTTCTTTACGCCGATTTTACGCCTGCCCCATGGCGCTTTATGGCGCCTTTACGCCTGTTTTACATACCCTTTCAGCGTCAATGACACCAACAGAGTCGATAGGGTTTTACATCGACTCTCGCAGCTAATTATCTCAATGGAGTCGATATGAATTGGCTATATCTGCTGCTCGTCCTCGCCTTGATGGTCTACCTGCTGCGTGCACTCACGCGCAGTCACGAGTGAGGGACTACCTGTATGCAGCAAGAAATTATCTACCCGGTGGCCAGCAAACTGCCGAGCCTCGTGAGCAATCCAATGTGTGCCCTGACGCACCGCGACCACGAGTGAGGAGCTAGAACATGTGGCAAGAAGTGATCTATCCGGTAGCCTTCGTGCTGCTGGTTCTGCTGCCAGCACCGCTGCTGGGCAACTACATCTACCGGGTATTTGAAGGCAAAACCCGCTGGCTGGCACCGGTCGAGCGCGCCACCCTGGCTTGCTGTGGCACCGATGGACGGGAGCAGGACTGGAAGTCCTACGCCCTCAGCCTGCTGGCCTTCAACGGCGCCGGTTTCGGCCTGCTGTTCCTGATCCTGATGGCGCAAGGGTTGCTGCCCCTCAACCCGCAACAACTGCCGGGTCTGAACTGGCAACTCGCCTTCAACACCGCGGTCAGCTTTATGACCAACACCAACTGGCAAGCCTATTCCGGTGAGGCCAGCCTCTCCTACTTCAGCCAGATGGTGGGCCTGACCACCCAGAACTTCGTCTCCGCAGGGACGGGCGCCGCCGTAGCCATTGCCCTGTTCCGCGGTATCGCTCGCCAACAGACCATCAACCTTGGCAACTTCTGGCAGGATCTGGTGCGTTTCTGCCTCTATGTGCTGCTGCCAATCGCGCTGATCATGGCGCTGGTGCTGGTGTGGCAAGGGGTGCCGCAAAGCCTCTCCGCCTATCTGCCGTTCCACGGTGTGGAAGGTCAGGAGCAACTGCTGCCCCTCGGCCCGGCTGCTTCTCAGATCGCCATCAAGCAGCTTGGCTCCAACGGCGGCGGCTTCTTCGGCATCAACTCGGCACATCCGTTCGAGAACCCGACAGCCCTCTCCAACTGGCTGGAGATGGTGACTCTGCTTACCATCGCCGCCGCCATGGTCTTTACCCTGGGCCGCTATGTGAAAGACATGGCCCACAGCCGTGCCATTCTCGGCGCCATGACCCTCATGCTGGTGCTGGGGCTCTTCGTCTCCATCACTCAGGAGCTGAAACTGGATCCGGCCCTCGCCCACCTCACCACTGACGCCAGCAATATGGCAGGCAACTGGGAAGGCAAGGAGAGCCGCTTCGGCCCTGTGCTCTCCAGCATCTGGGAAGTGGCGACTACCGCCGCCTCCAACGGCTCGGTCAACGCCATGCACGACAGCTTTGCCCCCCTCGCCGGAATGGTGGGCATGATCAACATGCTGCTGGGTGAAGTGGTGTTCGGCGGCGTGGGTGCCGGTATCTACGGCATGATGCTGTTCGTGCTGCTGACCGTGTTCCTGTGCGGCCTGATGGTGGGGCGCACCCCGACCTATCTGGGCAAACGCCTCGGTATCACCGAGATGAAGTGGGTGGTCGCCAGCATGCTGGTGATGCCGGTGGGGGTGTTGGTGATCGGTGGTATCACCCTGCTGATGCCGGATGCCAGCACCATCATCGGCCATGATGGCCCACACGGTCTGTCACGCCTCATCTATGCCTACGCCTCGGCTGCCGGTAACAACGGCTCAGCCTTCGCCGGCTTTGCTGCCGGTGACAACTGGCAGTGCGTTGCCATCGGTCTGGCCATGCTGCTCGGTCGCTTCGGCTACATCATCCCCATCATGGCCATTGCCGGCCAGCTCGCCCGCGCTCCGCGTCAGGAGATAAGCGAAGGGGATTTCCCGATCCGCGGCCCGCTCTTCATTACCCTGCTGATCATCACCGTATTGCTGATTGGCGGCCTCTCCTTCCTGCCGGTGCTGGCACTGGGCCCCGTGGCAGAACATCTGATGCTGGGAGCTTTCTAAATGAGCAAGTCCACTTCAATGAGTCCCGACACCATGCAGGTGAAGGGCAAAAAACAGCAATCGCAGATCCTGCAGGCCATGGTTGAAGCTATCTACCGCTTCCATCCCAAGGCGCTGTTTGGCAGCCCCATTCTGTTCACCCTCTGGCTGGCAGCAGTCATGGCGACGGTGGAGTCACTGCTGGGGCAGCCGTTCTCCGGGGTCGCCCCCTCGCTGGCCTGGCAGCTGACAGCCTGGCTCTGGCTCACCCTCTGGTTTGCCAACTTCGCCGAGACGCTGGCCGAAGGTCGCGGCAAGGCGCGAGCCGACAGCCTCAAGGCTGGCATGAGCCAGCTCAAGGCCCGTCGGGTAGCTAATGCAAAAGATGGTCAGGGCGAATGGGTCCCCGCCACCAGCCTGATGAAGGGTGATCTGGTGCTGGTACGCAGCGGCGAGATGATCCCGGCCGACGGCGAGGTGATCGCCGGTATCGCCTCGGTCAACGAGGCCGCCATCACCGGCGAATCCGCCCCCGTCATCCGCGAATCGGGTACCGATCGCAGCGGTGTAACCGGCAATACCACCGTCGTTTCAGACGAGATCTGGGTACGCGTCAGCAACAATCCGGGCGAAAGCACGCTGGATCGCATGATTGCACTGGTGGAAGGGGCCAAACGCCAGAAAACCCCCAACGAGATGGCGCTGGACGCCCTGCTGGTGGGTCTGACTCTGATCTTCCTGTTGGTGGTGGCTACCCTACCCTGGTTCCTCGACTACAACGGCACTCAGGTCCCGCGCCTCTACCTGATCGCGCTCTTTATCACCCTGATCCCGACCACCATCGGCGGCCTGCTCTCCGCCATCGGCATTGCCGGTATGGATCGACTGGTGAAACTGAACGTGATTGCCAAGTCGGGCCGGGCCGTCGAGGCGGCCGGTGACGTGCGCACCCTGCTGCTGGACAAGACCGGCACCATCACCTTCGGCAACCGGATGGCTGACGAACTGATCCCGGCACCGGGCGTCGACCCGGCCCTGCTGGCACAAGCGGCCATGCTGGCCTCGCTGGGTGACAACACTCCCGAGGGTAAATCTATCCTGACCCTGGCGGGCAAGAGCCACACCAAACCGAGCCAACTGGACGATGACAAGGTGATCCCCTTCAGCGCAGAGACCCGTCTGAGCGGACTGGATCGCAACGGTCATCAATATCGCAAGGGGGCAGTCGATGCGGTACTGAACTACCTCTCCCTCGACCGCAAAGCGGTGCCGGAGCTGGTGCTCAAGTCAGTCGACAGCATCGCCCGTCAGGGTGGGACTCCGCTGCTGGTCTGCACTCAGGAAAAACTGCTGGGAGTGGTCTACCTCAAGGACATCATCAAGCCCGGCATCAAGGCCCGCTTCCAGATCCTGCGCCATATGGGGATCCGCACCGTGATGATCACCGGCGACAACCCGAAAACCGCCGCCGCCATCGCCGCCGAAGCCGGGGTGGATGACTTCATCGCCGAAGCGACGCCGGAGAAGAAGCTCGCCTATATCCGGCAGGAGCAGGCCGATGGCCGTCTGGTCGCCATGTGCGGTGACGGCGCCAACGATGCGCCCGCACTGGCACAGGCTGACGTGGGTCTGGCCATGAACGAGGGTACCCAGGCCGCCAAGGAGGCGGGCAACCTGGTGGATCTCGACTCCAACCCCACCAAGCTGCTGGACGTGGTGCTGGTCGGCAAACAGCTGCTGGTGACCCGTGGCGCCCTGACCACCTTCTCCATCGCCAACGACGTGGCCAAGTACTTCGCCATCCTGCCGGCCCTGTTCATCGCCGCCTACCCGCAGTTGGGGGCGCTGAACCTGATGCAACTGGGCAGCCCGCAGAGCGCCATCCTGTCGGCCATCATCTTCAACGCCCTGATCATCGTAGCGCTGGTGCCGCTGGCGCTGCGCGGTGTCGATCTGAAAGGCTCGGCCGCCAGCCTGCTGCG
Organism: Aeromonas sp. QDB62; assembly: GCF_027705695.1. Lineage (NCBI taxonomy): Bacteria > Pseudomonadati > Pseudomonadota > Gammaproteobacteria > Aeromonadales > Aeromonadaceae > Aeromonas > Aeromonas sp. QDB62. Next base: position 56,420 of record NZ_JAPDCD010000005.1, read on the forward strand.
CCGCAACCTGCTGATCTACGGTGTCGGTGGCCTGCTGGTGCCGTTTATCGGCATCAAGCTGATCGACCTGGTCATTACCGGCCTGGGTCTGGTGTAACGACGTAACCGGGATGCGGGGCAAACCCGCATCCCCAGCCATCCTTTTGGAGCAAGAGAATCATGATAGCAATCAGAACCCTGTTGACCCTGACCCTGCTGCTGGGGGTCGCCTACCCGCTGGCCGTCACCGGGTTGGCCCAACTGCTGTTCCCCTGGCAGGCCAACGGTAGCCAGCTCACCGACAGCAAACAGCAACTCATCGGCAGCGCCCTGCTGGGGCAGAAATTCGAGCGGGCTGACTACTTCCATCCCCGCCCCTCCGCCAGCGATTTCAACACCATTGGCGGCAGCGCCAGCAATCTGGGGATGAGCTCGCCGCTGCGGGCAGAGTTTGCCGAACAGGCCGCCAAGGCACAGCCTGAAACCAACTCCCCAGCCATGCTGACACGCTCGGCTTCCGGCCTCGATCCCCACCTGCCGCTCGATGCGGTGCTGGCTCAGGTGGACCGCGTCGCCAAAGAACGTGGGCTGGATCCCGCCCAACTGACGGAGCAGGTCAAGTCGGCCACACAAGCTGGTATCCTTGGCCCGCAGGTGGTCAACATTCTCCAGCTGAATCTGCAACTGGATCATAAAAAGGGCGCCTGATGGCGCCCCTTCCGGTTTGGTGATGACCTCGACTTTCGCAACGGGCAGTTGGCTCGATAGGGATAACAATGGCTGATGTGGCAAGAGCTGACGCCCTGCAGGTCAATTTGACGCAGGAGCATGGAGATGCGTGATGAAGCAAGGGCCGACGCCCTGCTGGCGAGTCTGGAACAGGAGCACAAGGGCAAGCTGAAGGTGTTTCTCGGGGCCGCTCCCGGCGTGGGCAAGACCTACGCCATGCTGCAGGCGGTGCGGGAACAGGCCAAAGAGGAGGTCGATATTCTGATCGGCGTGGTGGAGACACACGGCCGTCAGGAGACGCTGGCCCTGCTCGACAAGCTCGCCATCATGCCGCGCAAGATCCACATGCACCGCCAGCAACGGCTGGAAGAGATGGATCTCGACGGCCTGCTCGCCCGCAAACCGGCCATCGCCGTGGTGGACGAACTGGCCCACAGCAACGCCCCCGGCAGTCGCCACGAGAAGCGCTGGCAGGATGTGGAGGAGCTGCTCAACGCCGGGATCGACGTCTACACCACCCTCAACGTGCAGCATCTGGAGAGCCTCAACGATCTGGTGTGGCAGTTGACCGGGGTCAGGGTGAAAGAGACCCTGCCCGATCAGGTGCTGCTGGAAGCCGACAGCCTGGTGCTGATCGACCTGCCCCCCAAGGAGCTTCTCGGCCGCCTCAAGGAGGGCAAGGTCTATGTGCCCCATCAGGCCAAAGCGGCGCTACAATCCTTCTTCTCCCTCAACAACCTCACCGCATTGCGGGAGCTGGCGATGCAGACCGCCGCCAGCCATGTGGAAGGGGATCTGCAACTGCAGTGGCAGGCAGCAGGCAAGACCACCTTGCCGCTGCGGGGCAAACTGATGGTCTGCCTCGGCGATCAGCACGGCTCGGCGCTGGTGCGCTATGGCCACCGCTTTGCCCAGCGCCGCCAGCTGCCCTGGCTGGTGGTGCATATCGACAGCAATGGCCGCCGCTCTGCCGATGTGGAGCAGGCGCTGGCGCTCGCCTCCCACCTCGGTGCCAAGGTGCTGACCCTCTCCAGTCCGGCGGTCGCCAACACTCTGCTGGAGACCGCCGAGCAGCAGCAGGTCTCCCAGTTGCTGCTAGGCAAACCCCACAAGGCGCCATGGCGCCGCTCGCTGGTGCAACACCTGCTCAAGCAGGCGCAGGGGCTCGAAATCACCCTGGTCGATACCGAGAAGCACCAGCCCGGAGTGGGGATGCACTCCGCGACCCCGAAGGATATCCACCACAGCCTGCTGGCGGTGGCCATCATGGGGATCACCTCGGCTGCCGCCTGGGGGCTCTCCTACTGGCTGCCACCTGCCGCCCTGCCGCTGCTGTTCGTGCTGGGGGTGCTGGCGACCGCCCTCACCACCAGTCTGGTGCCCGCGACGCTGGCGGCGGTGCTGGGCTTTATCGCCCACAATCTGCTGTTCACCGCCCCCTACTTCTCCCTCAGCGTCGCCAACCACAGCGACCTGCTCACCCTGTTCGTGCTGCTTATCGTCGGCATGACGGCGGGGCGGCTCGCCTCCCGCCAGCGGCAGCAGTTGATCGGCCTGCGCGAGACCCAGCAGCTGGGCAATGCCCTGCTCTCCCTCAGTCAGGGACTGGCCACCGCCAGCAGTCCAGAGGAGGTACTCAGACAAGGTGCCCAGGCCATTTCGCTGGCGCTCGGCCAGCCGACTGTGGTGATCGACAAGGAGTTCAACGACCGGCTCGGCAACGAGAAGCACAGACCGGGACAGACCGACAAGGCGGCCATCGACTGGTGTCTGGCCCAGAAACAGAGCGCCGGGGCCCACACAGCGACCCTCAATGCCGCTGAGGCGCAGTATCACCACCTCAGCGACGATCTGGTGATCGGCATAGCGCTGACCAATCCGCTCTCCTCCTCCGCCGAGCACCAGCTGCAGGCGCTGCTCACCGACATTCGCGCCGCACTGGCGCGGATCGACCTCAACGAGCGGCTGGCTGACAGCCAGTTGCAGGCGGAGACCGACCGGATGCGGGCGGCCCTGCTCTCCTCGGTCTCCCACGATTTGAAAACCCCGCTGGCGACCATCATGGGGGCTGGCAGTACCCTGCTGGAATATGGTGACCGGATCCCCGCTGAAGACCGCGACGAACTGCTCCACTCGGTACAGGAAGAGGCGCGCCGCCTGCACAGCTATGTGCAGAATCTGCTGGATATGACCCGCATCGGCTCCCCCGATTTCCAGCTGAAACGGGACTGGGTCGACCTGACCGATCTGGTGGAGAGCGCCCGCAAGCGGCTCGACTCCTCCTGGCGCCAGCACAAACTGCTAGTGCATATCGATCAACATGTGCCCCAGCTCTATGTCCATGGCGCCCTGATCGAGCAGGTGCTGGTCAACATCCTCGACAACGCCTCCCGCTACTCACCGGCAGGCACCCCCATCGAGTTCAAGGTGATGATGGCCGAGCCCGATCTCATCATCGACATCATCGATATCGGGGTCGGTATCGCCGAGTCGGATCGGGAGAAGATCTTCAACCTCTTCTACACCCAGCCGGTGGGCGATTGCGGCAGCCGTGGCACCGGGCTTGGCCTCGCCATTTCCCGCGCTATGATAGAGGCCCACGGCGGCAAGATTTGGGCCTTCTCCGGCCCCAATGGCAACGGCACCTGCATGCGCATCTCCCTGCCGCTCGCCCTCAATTCACCGGAGGTCTGATGGTTGACCGCCAGATCGGGTCACTCAGCCCTTCCCACCATTCGCCTCTGGAGGTTCGATGGCGCACATTCTGGTCATAGATGATGAAGCGGCGATCCGTCGCTTTCTGCGGATCAGCCTGATTGCCGAGGGGCATCAGGTGAGTGAGGCGGTGGGGGTCAATGAAGGGCTGGAGCAGTATCGCCACCTCAACCCCGATCTGGTGATCCTCGATCTCGGTCTGCCGGATGGTGATGGCATTCAGGTATTGCAGGCCATTCGCGAGCATCACCCCAATCCGGTGCTGGTGTTGTCGGCCCGCGATTCGGAGCAGGAGAAGGTGCGCTTGCTGGATGCGGGAGCCAACGACTATATGAGCAAACCATTTGGCATTGGCGAGATGATGGCCCGCATTCGCGTGCTCTTGCGCCAGCGGGCTGGCGTCAGCAGCGGCGAGCGGCGCCACTTCCCCCAATGCGGGCTGACGCTGGATATCAGCAGCCACAAGGTGACCATGAAGGAGGAGGAGATCCCTCTCTCTCGCAAGGAGTTCGCCCTGCTGCAGGCACTGGTGTGCCACCCCGGCAAGCTGGTGATGCAGACCCAGTTGCTCAACGACATCTGGGGGCCGAGCCACAAGGAAGACACCCACTACCTGCGCATCGTCATCGCCAGCCTGCGCAAAAAGCTGGGGGATAACCCCCAGCAACCAGCACTTATCGAGACAGAATCCGGTATTGGCTACCGCTTTATCGGCAACTGATGTTTCATGTGGAACGACGCCAGCAGCAAAGCTGTGCCAGCAGACCGCAACCACTGAGCAACAGGCCGAGATCCTGCAAACTGGCCGCCACCGCCAATCCCAGACTAAGCAGCAGGTAGTAGCCAAGCCCGAACAGGGCGCCAGCACTACCCGCTACCTCGCGATAAGCCAGCAGCGCCTGACTCAGCACATTGGGAATCGCCAGCCCGAAAGCGACGACGACCCCCATCATGGGCAACAGGAACCAGAGGTTGGCCTGACTCGCCCAAACCAGCAGCCCGGCAACCAGCGCCAGAGCGCAAGCCAGCCTGACCAGGGATGACGACTGCCAACCCTTCCCCAACAGATGCTTGTTGAGCAGACTGCCGAGCAGAGTCGCCAGCGCCAGCAAGATCCCCGAGTAACCAAACTCGCCGGTGCTCAACCCCAGCCCGGCAAACAGGAACGGGGCCAGACTGTAGTAGCCAAACAGCATGGTGTTGAACAGGGCGACCAGCATGGCACTACGCCAGAGCCCGCCATCCTTCATCATCCGGCACGCCAGCGGCCAGAGTGCGACTTGCCGGGTGGTGGCCGGACGGGTTTCCGGCAGTTGCCAGCAGGCCACCAGCAGCAAGACAGCCGCCAGCACCAGCAGACCGCTGAACACCCCGAGATAGCCAAACCCGCTCGCCAGCTGCCCGCCACTGAGCAGCCCCAGCACCGGGCTGAGTGAGAGCGCGATGCCCATCACCGAGAAGACCCGCGCCAGATCGCTACCCTGATAGCTGTCGCGCAGCATGGTCTGGGTCACCACAGATCCCACGGCGGCGCCAAAGGCCGAGATGATCCGGGCCAGCAGCAGGGTTTCAAACTGGTTGGCCAACAGCGCCAGCAAGGTGCCGACGCCATAGGTGAGCAGACCCGCCAGCATGGCGGGGCGCCGCCCGATCAGATCGCAGAGCCGCCCCCAACAGACCACGCCCACCGCAAACGCCAGAAAATAGACCGACAGGGTCTGGGATGCCTGCCCCTCGCTCACCCGAAACTGGCTGGCGATGTGGGTCAGCACCGGGCTGTAGATGGTCTCCACGATCTGGGGAAACATCATCAATCCCACCACCAGCCAGAGCGGTGGCAACTTGTTGTTCATGACAAACCTCCTTCACAAGAGGTCGCCATTCTAGAGAGATGCCGACTGTCCGATTACAATAAGCAGGACTATAAACATCAAAAATCGGACATATGGCCTTTATTCTTCCCGATCACCCTTTTGACCCCGACCAGCTGACGGGCAGCGTGATCGGCATTGCCTCCGCGCTCGGCTGGCACGACTCGGGCCTGCATCAGCATCGGCGCCATCAGCTGCTGTTCGCCCAATCCGGCTGCATGACCATGGAGCTGGAAGGTCGGGTCTGCCTGCTACCGCCCACCCGCGCGGCCTGGCTGCCAGCGGGCACCACCCATCGGGTACTGATGCGTGGTGTCGTCGCCTACCGCTCCCTCTACTTCCAGCCACACCCCGAGTTGCCCGCCACGGTGGAAGTGCTGGCGGTCAATCCGCTGCTGCACGAACTGATTGAACGGATGGCGCTCTGGCCGTGGGACAAGCCGCAAGAGCAGCAACAGCGGACGGTGGCGCTGTTTATGGAAGAATTGAGGCTGGCGCCGCGAGAGTCATGGCAACTACCGCTGCCGACCGATCCCAGACTGGGCGACTGGCTACAGCAGTTGAAGCGTGGGGATGCCCTGCCCGATCGGCTCAACCGGCTGGCCGAACGGGTGGGTGCCAGTGACAAGACCATTGGCCGCATCTTCATGCGGGAGACCGGCATGAGCTATCAGGCGTGGCGTCAGCAGTGGCGGCTGTTGCGCGCCATGGAGTTGCTGGCAGAAAGCGAGCCCATCAGCCGGATTGCCGCTGCGCTGGAGTTCTCCAGCGACAGCGCCTTCATCAGCTTCTTCAAACAACATACGGGGCAGACTCCCTTACGCTATCTCAGCTCTCGGGGTGAGTCGCCACTGCCTGACTCGCCTCCACCACCAGGGTATCCAGCGCCAGCGGTTTGAGATTGTGCAGCGCATCCTGCACCACGGCATGGGATGCCTGTTGCAACTCGCTCTGCACATCTTGCTCCAGCCGGGCACTCTCCAGCTCGGGCCGCGGGTTCTCGTTAGCCATCACGTTCAGGCTCAGGGCACTCACAATCAGGGTAGCGATCAGGCTTTTCATCTGGTTTGCTCCGGTATGGTTGAGATGACCAGATAGCTATTCCAATAGTTGTGCCAATCCTCATGCAATTAATAACATCATGATTTTGTTTAAATTAACTATCTTGCGATACCAAATTGAGTCGCAAAACGCATTCCGCTCGGTCATTTTTAAACCAACAGTTGGTGCTTTTAACCACGCTTGATTTTTGCACCATGTTCCACGTGGAACGTCCCATCTTTTTGATCGACACCCGCTTTTAAACTGAGCTATGGTGCTACATCTTCGTAACTGACTCTGGATCTGTCACCGAATGGAATTTTCCTTGTTCGGCGAGAAGTTCACTCGCCACGCCGGTATTACCCAACTCATGGATGACCTCAATCAGGGGCTGACCAATCCGGACGCCATCATGCTGGGTGGCGGCAATCCGGCCCCGATCCCCGCCATGCTGGAACGCTTTCAGGCGGAAGCCAAGAGCCTGCTCGACAACGGCGAGCTGGTCAAAGCGATGGCCAACTACGACGGCCCACAGGGCAAAGACAGGTTCACCAAAGCGCTGGCCGCCCTGCTCAGCAAGGAGCTGGGATGGGATATCTCGGCCCGCAATATCGCCCTGACCAACGGCAGCCAGAATGCCTTCTTCTACCTGTTCAACCTGCTGGCCGGTGAATTTGCTGATGGCCGCAAGAAGAAGGTGCTGTTCCCGCTCGCTCCCGAATACATCGGCTATGCCGACTCGGCGCTGGCCGACGACTACTTCGTGGCCTACAAGCCCACCATCGAGAAGCTGCCCGATGGCCAGTTCAAATACCACGTGGATTTCGAGAGCCTGCAGGTGGGTGACAATATCGGGGTGATCTGCGTCTCCCGCCCGACCAATCCCACCGGCAACGTGCTGACCGACGAAGAGATCGAACATCTCGATCAGATCGCCCGCGACAAGGGGATTCCGCTGCTGATCGACAACGCCTACGGCGTCCCCTTCCCGGGCATCATCTTCAGCGAAGCCAAACCGTTCTGGAACGCCAACACCATCCTTTGCATGAGCCTCTCCAAGCTGGGATTGCCGGGCACCCGCTGCGGCATCGTCATCGCCGACGAGAAGATCATCCAGGCCATCACCAACCTCAGCGGCATCATCAATCTGGCGCCGGGCAGTCTGGGACCCGCCATCACCATCCCGATGATCGAGAGCGGCGATATCATCACTCTCAGCGAACAGGTGGTGAAACCCTTCTATCAGCAGAAGGCGGAGCTGGCGGTGCAACTGCTGCGCGAAGCGATCCCCGACCCGCGCTTCCATATCCACAAGCCGGAAGGCGCCCTCTTCCTCTGGCTCTGGTTTGAAGGCTTGCCGATCCACTGTCAGGAACTTTATGAGCGACTGAAAGCGAAGAACCTGCTGATCGTGCCGGGTCACTACTTCTTCCCCGGCATCGATGACCCCGAGTGGCGCCACAGTCAGGAGTGCATCCGCCTCAACTACTCCCAGAGCGAGGAGCTGGTACGCCGCGGCATCGCCATTCTGGCGGACGAGATCAACACCCTCTACGCTGGTTAATCCAATCCAGCGATACAAAACAGAAAGGCCTGCAGATGCAGGCCTTTGTTGTTTATCGCGATCCGGTTTGCTTAACCGGGCAGCGCCAGCTGGTCGGGTTTACCGATGGGGATGGCGCGGGGCTTGAGCGCCTCCGGCAGTTCGCGGGCCAGGTCGATGGTCAGCAAACCATGCTCCAGCTTGGCGCCCTGCACTTCCACGTGCTGACTCAGCTTGAAGGCCAGCTCGAAGTCACGCTCGGCAATCCCCTGATGGAGGAACTGGCGCTCACCGGCCGCCGCCCCTTTGCGACCCTTCACCTTGAGGGTGCCGTTTTCGGTCTCCAGCTCCAGCTCTTCGCGCTCGAAGCCAGCCACGGCGACCGTGATGCGATAGCCATCCTGATCGCGCTTTTCAATGTTGTACGGGGGGTAAGCGGCGGTCTTCTGCTCGAACAGACCTTCCAGCTCACGGGCCATCCGCTCGAAGCCGACGGCATTGGAATAGAGATGAGAAAAATCGAGGTTACGCATAATCCTATCCTTCTAATAAGCAACAGGTTCAACTCTCCACAGGCCCGTCATCGGCACCCGGGAAATTTTAAAATCGCAGTGAATTCAGTCTATCAGCCGTTGATCTCAATCTTGCGCGGCTTCATCGCCTCGGGCACTTCACGCACCAGTTCGATGTGCAGCAAGCCGTTTTTCAGGTCGGCCCCTTTCACCCGCACATAGTCGGCCAGCTGGAAGCGGCGCTCGAAACCACGCTCGGCGATCCCCTGATAGAGATAGTTGCGCCCGGTGTCGGCCTGCTTGTTGCCCTTCACCGTCAGCAGATTTTCCTGGAAGCTCAGCTCCAGCTCTTCCTGGGTAAAGCCCGCCACCGCCATGCTGATGCGGTAGTCGTTGTCACCCAGCTGCTCGATGTTGTAGGGGGGATAACCGGCATTGCCATTGCTGGCCGCAGATTCGATGAGATTGGCCAGACGATCGAAACCAATGGCTGAACGATAGAGCGGAGAAAAGTCGATAGAACGCATAGTATTACCCTCTTGTGAGCGATAACGGATTGTTTGCCCTCCTGGTGGACGGGCGTCTGGTCGAAACCTCTGTCGAGCGTTCCGGCCTTGTTACCTATATAGGGGCTCACTTTTTCCTTTCAAGGGGATTTTTTCAAATTTTTTAAATGGCCGCGCCGACCTTTAGCACATCAACCTGTTGGCCCGATTATGCTGATAATCGACCCGTGGGCCACTGATGGCAACTCGCTCCGCCCCCCATAATTGGTTGCATATCCACCAGCCAATATGGAGCCTCCCATGAAGATTACCCAGGTTCGTAACGCCACCCTGCTGCTCGACTATGCCGGCACCCGCTTTCTGATCGACCCCATGCTCTCGGCCAAAGGGGCCTTCCCCGGCTTTGAGGGCACCGCCAACAGCCAGCTGCGCAATCCGCTGGTCGAGCTGCCACTGCCGATCGATGAGCTGGTCGATGTGGATGCCGTTATTGTCACCCACGACCATCCCGACCACTGGGATGATGCCGCCAGAGCCCTGATCCCCAAACATCTGCCGATCTTGGTACAACATCAGAAAGATGCCGATGCCATTCGTGCCAGTGGCTTTGAGGATGTGCGCCTGCTGAGCGACCAGCCCGAGTTTGCCGATATTCGCCTGCAGCAGACCGGTGGCCAGCACGGCAGCGATCAACTGATGGAGGTACTGGGCGAGCGCATGGGAGAGGTGTGCGGCGTGGTCTTCTCCCACCCCGATGAGCAGAGCCTCTATCTGGCCGGTGATACCATCTGGCATCCCTCGGTCGAGCAAGCCCTGCAACAACATCAGCCCGAGGTGGTCATTCTCAACTGCGGCGATGCGCAGGTGCCCGGGCTCGGTTCCATCATCATGGGCAAGGAGGATGTCGCCGCCGTATATCAGGCCGCACCGCAGGCCACGCTGATCGCCAGCCATATGGAGGCGGTCAACCACGCCGTGCTGTCACGTCAGGAACTTCATACCTATCTGACCGAGCGAGGCATGATGGATCGGGTGCGGATACCGGCGGATGGCGAGGCTCTCTCGCTGTAACTGACTGGGCCATGCCGAACAGCGCGCATGGCCCTTCGGCTTTCACTGCCGAACGCTTATGATGAGTGGTCTGCGCGCAGAGAGGAGCCAACACCATGACCACCCCGATCGTTGCCGTGGTGACCTTCGATCACTTCAGCCCTTTTCACTGCGCCGTCCCCTGCCTCATCTTCGGCGATATTCTGCCGGGCCAGCCGCTGTTCGAGCTCAAGATCTGCTGCGGCGATGGCAACCGTCACGCACACTCGGCACAAGGCTTCACCATTCAGGCCTCCTATGGGCTGGAGGTGCTGGCCGAGGCGGAGATCATCATCATCCCCTTCTGGCACGACCCGGCTGCACGGCCACCGGCGGCGCTGATCGATGCGCTGATCGCAGCCAGAGCCAGAGGTGCCCGGCTGGTCGGGCTCTGTCTCGGCACCTATGTGCTCGCCTATGCCGGGCTGCTCAATGGTCGCAAGGCATCGACCCACTGGGAGTACGAACAGGATTTCTGCCGCCGCTTTCCCTGCGTGCAGCTCGATACCAATGCCCTCTACGTGGATGACGATGGGCTGGTCACCTCGGCAGGCACCGCCGCCGAACTGGACTGCTGCCTCTATCTGGTGCGTCAGTACCACGGCTCGGCCATCGCCAACAAGGTGGCACGGCGACTGGTGATCCCGCCCCACCGCGAAGGGGGTCAGGCCCAGTTTATCGAACAGCCGGTGCCCACCTCCACCCGCGATGTCCGGATGAACCAGTTGCTCGATCACCTGCGTGCCCATCTGGCCGAACCCCATACCCTGGATTCTCTGGCGGCCCACACCCTGATGAGCCGACGCACCTTTACCCGCCGTTTTCATCAGGCTACCGGCCTCTCGGTGGGTGAATGGCTGCTGGCGGAACGGCTCAGGCGCAGTCAGGAGTTGCTTGAAGTAAGCGGCCATTCCATCGATCGCATCGCCGAGCTGGTCGGCTTCAAGAGTGCCACCTCCCTGCGCAATCACTTTCGCGCCCGCTTTGCCATCTCCCCGAGCGAGTGGCGGCGATCTTTTCGCGGCCATAACTCCTGATAATGCCCGCTGTACCCACTCTCCTCGCTATGGCAGGCTAACCAGAGATCATGAGGAGTCATACCATGTCCCGTTCCGAACGCCTGCTGGCCCTGCTCCAGCTGCTGCGCGGTCACCGCTACGCCATCACCGGCGCTGAACTGGCCAGCCAGCTTGGCATAAGCCTACGCACCCTCTATCGGGATATCGCCACCCTGCAGGCGCAAGGTGTCCATATCGAGGGCGAACCGGGTATCGGCTATGTGCTGCGTCCCGGCTTCATGCTGCCGCCACTGATGTTCAGCGAGGAGGAGCTGGATGCGCTGGTGCTAGGTTCGCGCTGGGTGGTCGCCCACGGTGACAAAGCCTTGAGTGCATCAGCCAGCAGTGCGCTGGCCAAGATAGAAGCTGTGCTACCCGCAGACTATCGCCAGCAGCTCCAGAGCAATGCCCTGCTGATCGGCACCTCCCGAAGCGATAGCCTCACCGATGAAGCCCCATTACGCAGCGCCATCCGCCAGCAACGCAAGGTGACCCTGAGTTATCGTGACCTCAAGGAAGAGAGCTCTGAGCGCACCGTCTGGCCCTTTGCCCTCGGCTACTTCGATCAGGTGCGAGTACTGGTGGCGTGGTGCGAACTGCGTCAGGGCTTTCGCCACTTTCGGGTCGATCGCATCACCCGGATGCAGCCGGAAGATTGCCGCTATCCCAAAAGCAGAGAGAGCCTGCTGAAAGCGTGGCGCGCCACCCAGCAGATCCCGCAGCCGAAATTCATTGCTGACAGAAACTGACAGCAGGTAGCGCCATGCTGACTGGGTCGGCGCCAATGCGCCATCTCATAAGCAAGGAGCATCACCATGTTAGTCCCCCAGTTCACCATCCTCTACGTTGCCAACCCGACCCGCAGTGCGCTCTTCTACCGCGAGCTGTTCGGGCGTGAACCGGTGGAAGAGTCACCTACCTTTGCCATGTTCGTATTCGAGTCAGGCGCCAGACTGGCGCTCTGGTCCAGTACCACCGTCGAGCCAGCCGTTACCCAAAGTGCTGGCGCCATGGAACTGGCCTTCTCGCTGCCTGATGAAACCAGTGTCGATTCTGGCTTGTCAGAGTGGCAGGCTCGTGGCCTGACCATCATCCAGCAGCCGACCCGGATGGAGTTTGGCTATACCGGCATGGCTCTTGATCCCGATGGCCATCGACTGCGACTCTACTGCCTGGCACCAGTACTGAGCTGAGTTATAACCATCAACACCAAGCGGTTTCATGTTTCATGTTTCACGTGGAACGTGCCATTTCCCCGCCCCTGAAAATGAAAAAAGCCGCTCACAAGGAGCGGCTTTTTGCTGTCTGACTGCGTCGATTAGACGTCGAGGTTGGCCACGCGCAGGGCGTTGGTCTCGATAAAGTCACGACGGGGCTCTACAGCGTCACCCATCAGGGTGGAGAAGAGCTGGTCAGCACCGACGGCGTCGTCGATGGTGACGCGCAGCATGCGACGGGCTTCCGGATCCATAGTAGTTTCCCACAGCTGGTCCGGGTTCATCTCACCCAGCCCTTTATAGCGCTGGATGTAGATACCGCGCTTGCCTTCGCTCATCAGCCAGTCGACCGCTTCCACGAAACTGGCAACCGGTTTGACCTTCTCGCCACGCTTGATGTAACCACCTTCCTCGATCAGGTTGGCGATCTCCTTGCCCAGCGAGACCAGTTGACGGTACTCGGAGGATTGCAGGAAGTCGTAGCTGAGCGGGTATTCGCGGTCGACACCGTGCTGACGTACCACGGCGTGCGGCACGAACAGGCTGCGCTCTTCGTCACGACGAACCTGGATCTGGTACTGGATACCGTGGTTGCTCTCGTTGAGCACGGCTTCCATACCCTGACACCAGGCCAGCAGATCGCTCTCGCTGGCCAGCAGCGCTTCGTTCAGCTCCGGCTGATAAATCAGCTGGGTCAGTACGGCATCCGGCGCGCGGCGGGACATGCGGGTGATCAGGTGAGACACGGCGCGGTGCTGGTTGACCAGACGCTCCAGCGCCTCGCCACCGATGGCCGGGGCAGATTCGTTGACGTGCAGGGTTGCACCATCCAGCGCCATGGCGGTCTGGTACTGCAGCAGCGCATCTTCGTCTTTCAGATACTGCTCCTGCTTGCCCTTTTTCACCTTGTAGAGCGGCGGCTGGGCGATGTAGACGTAGCCACGTTCGATGATCTCCGGCATCTGACGATAGAAAAAGGTCAGCAGCAGGGTTCGGATGTGCGCACCATCGACGTCCGCATCGGTCATGATGATGATGTTGTGGTAGCGCAGCTTGTCCGGGTTGTACTCGTCGCGACCGATACCGCAGCCCAGTGCGGTGATCAGGGTGCCCACCTCTTGCGAGGAGATCATCTTGTCGAAACGGGCCTTCTCTACGTTCAGGATCTTGCCCTTGAGCGGCAGGATGGCCTGGTTCTTACGGTTGCGACCCTGCTTGGCGGAACCGCCAGCAGAGTCCCCTTCCACTATGTAGAGTTCGGACAGCGCCGGGTCTTTTTCCTGACAGTCAGCAAGCTTGCCGGGCAGACCGGCGATATCCAGCGCGCCTTTGCGGCGAGTCAGTTCGCGAGCCTTGCGGGCCGCTTCACGGGCACGGGCCGCATCGATGATCTTGTTGACCACGATCTTGGCATCGCCCGGGTTTTCCAGCAGGAAGTCGGCCAGCTTCTCACCCATCGCCTGTTCAACGGCGGTCTTCACTTCGGAAGAGACCAGCTTGTCTTTGGTCTGGGAGGAGAACTTGGGATCCGGCACCTTGACGGAGATAACGGCAATCAGACCTTCACGTACGTCGTCGCCACTGGCGGCAGACTTGGCCTTCTTGCTGTAGTCCTCTTTATCCATATAGGAGTTCAGAGTACGGGTCAGCGCGGTGCGGAAGCCAACCAGGTGAGTACCACCATCGCGCTGCGGGATGTTGTTGGTGAAGCAGTAGACCCCTTCCTGATAGGCGTCGTTCCACTGCATCGCCACTTCAACGCCGATGCCATCCTGCTCGGTGGTGAAATGGAACACCTTCGGGTGGATCGGGGTCTTGTTCTGGTTCAGGTATTCAACGAACGCCTTGATACCACCCTCATAGCAGAAATGCGCCTCGCGGCCATCACGCTCGTCCAGCAAGCGGATTGAAACACCGGAGTTGAGGAAGGAGAGCTCACGCAGGCGCTTGGCCAGGATCTCGTAGTGATACAGGGTATCGGTAAAGATGGTCGGGCTCGGCCAGAAGCGAACCTCGGTACCGGTGCCGGTGCTGTCGCCAATCTGCTTGAGCGGCGCCTGCGGCTCACCCAGATGATAGGTCTGCTCGTAGACGTGGCCGTTACGACGAATGGTCAGCAACAGCTTGTCAGAGAGGGCGTTAACTACCGAGACACCCACGCCGTGCAGGCCGCCGGATACCTTGTAGGAGTTGTCATCAAACTTACCGCCAGCGTGCAGCACGGTCATGATGACCTCTGCGGCGGAGCGGCCCTCCTCCTCGTGCATGTCTACCGGGATACCCCGGCCATTGTCACGCACAGAAACAGAACCGTCGGAATGGATCTTGACCAGAATATCGGAGCAGTAGCCAGCGAGCGCCTCGTCAATGGAGTTATCGACGACTTCGAACACCATGTGGTGCAGACCCGAGCCATCATCCGTATCGCCGATATACATCCCCGGGCGCTTGCGGACCGCATCCAGGCCCTTCAGCACCTTGATATTCGAGGAGTCGTAAGTATTTTCACTCATAGCTTACTCTCTGCCTTCTCTAACGTTTCGGAGATTTTACCCTGTTCCACGTGGAACAACTTGCAGTCATTCGCATCCATCATGTCTGCGAGCTGACCGGTATCGATGGCGGTGATAAACACCTGGGACGCACACTGCTTCAGCCTTGCGGCCAGCAAACGGCGCTTGTCGACATCCAGTTCAGAGGCAAAATCGTCAATTAAAAAAATACAGCCACGGCTGCTATGTTGATTCAAATAGAGCCCTTGGGCCAATCGCATGGCGCAGACCAGCAACTTCAGCTGACCCCGGGACAAAATATCCTGAGCGGGCACCCCGTTCGCCTTGAGGCGTACATCGGCTTTCTGTGGACCGACACCGGTATAGCCCAGCGCCCGATCCCGCTCAAACCCCGCCTCCAGCAGATCGCCGAGGGGAGTATCTTTCTCCCAGCCCCGGTAAAAGCCGAGACTGATATCGAATTCCGGCAGAAAATCCGCCGTCATCTCCTTGATCAGGGGCGTAATGGCCTGACAATAACTGGCGCGAAACTCGGCCAGCTCACCACCAAGCCGCACCAGTTCCTGATCCCAGAACGCCAGCTGGCGGTACTGGGTGCTCTGGCGCAGCAGCGCATTGCGCTGTTTCAGCAGCCGCCGCACTCGCCCCCACAGGGCAAAGAAGGTCGGCTCCTGATGGAAAACGCCCCAATCGAGCCAGGCGCGGCGAGCCTGAGGCCCGCCCGTCAGCAGGTTGAAACCATCGGGATGGATCAACTGCACCGGCAACAGCTCCGCCAAATCGGCCAGCCGCTGGGCCTGCGCCCCGGCAATCTTGAGCTGGGTCTCGCCACTCTTGTCTTTGGCAAGACCGATCGGAACCTGACGCCCCTCCAGTTCGCACTGGGCAAACAAGGTAAACGCCCGCTCCCCCTGGCGGATGACCCGCCCGGTCAAATGAGTGCGAAAGGAGCGCCCCAGACCAAGGTAGTGAATGGCTTCCAGCACGCTGGTCTTGCCGCTGCCATTGCACCCGACCAGAATGTTGAGACCGGGCGACAGCTTGAGACTGGCTTGCTGGATATTGCGAAAGTCGCTGAGCTGGAGTTTGACCAGGGACACGACTAGATCCGCATCGGCATCACCACGTACTGAGCATCCTGATGTTCAAAATCCTCAATAATGGCACTGCTGATGGAATCGCTCAGGCTAATCCGAATTTGGTCACATTTTAACGTATTCAGCACGTCGAGCACATAAGAGACGTTAAAGCCGATCTCCATCTCGCCAGCGGCATATTGTACGTCAAGCAGCTCTTCAGCTTCTTCCTGTTCCGGGTTGTTGGCGGTGATGCGCAGCAGGTTTTCCTGCAGATTGAGACGCACCCCACGGAATTTCTCGTTGGAGAGGATGGCGGCACGGGCAAATGCCTGACGCAGATCCTCGCGCCCGGCGATCAGGGCCTTGTCGCTGTTGCGCGGAATGACGCGGCGCCAGTCCGGGAAGCGGCCATCCACCAGCTTGGAGGTGAAGATGAAGCCGTCCAGCGCAGCACGCAGGTTGCTGCGACCAATCTGCAGCCGCACCGGCTTGTCTTCCGCTTCCAGCAGACGCACCAGCTCCAGCACACCTTTACGGGGCAGGATAACCTGATGATCGGGCAGCGATTCCCCGACTACCTCGCGGCGGCAGGTGGCCAGACGGTGACCATCGGTCGCCACGGTACGCAGACCGTGACCTTCGCTCTCGAACAGCATGCCGTTCAGGTAGTAGCGCACGTCCTGGCTGGCCATCGAGAACTGGGTTGCATCGATCAGCTTTTTCAGCTCCAGCTGGCTGATATCGAACTCGAGCACGGATTCCCAATCCTCAATGTTCGGATACTCGGTCGCTGGCAGGGTCGAGAGGTTGAAGCGGGAGCGACCGGATCGGATGATCAGGCGCTCGCCTTCGGTATTGAGACGGATCTCGGCGCCTTCCGGCAGACCACGGCAGATATCCAGCAGCTTGCGCGCCGGTACTGTGGTGCGGCCATCTTCACTGGCCCCGTTCAGATAGACCTGACCGATCATCTCTACTTCGAGATCGGTACCGGTCAGCGACAGCAAACCGTTGCTGACATCAAGCAGCACGTTGCCGAGGATCGGCAGGGTCGGTCGGCCGCCGAGGGCGCCGGACACCAGTTGCAGAGGACGTAACAGGGCCTCACGGCTAATTTCGAGCTGCATCTGTGCTCTCCGTTGTTATCAGGAGGAAAGGGTTCGGATCAGGTTGGAATATTCGCGCTGCATCTGTCCACTCCGTTCCGTTATCAGGAAGAAAGAGTACGGATCAGGTTGGAATAGTCCTCCTTGATGTCGTGACTCTCCTCCTTCAGCTGCTCGATCTTGCGGCAAGCGTGAAGAACGGTAGTGTGGTCACGGCCACCAAAGGCATCACCTATCTCCGGCAAACTGTGGTTGGTCAGCTCCTTGGCCAGTGCCATCGCCAGCTGACGCGGACGGGCAACAGAGCGGGAACGCCGCTTGGAGAGCAGATCCGCCAGTTTGATTTTGTAGTACTCCGCCACCGTCTTCTGGATGTTGTCGATGGTGACCAGCTTCTCCTGCAGTGCCAACAGATCGCGCAGCGCTTCGCGCACGAAATCGATGTTGATGGCACGACCGGTGAAGTTGGCGTTGGCGATCACCCGGTTGAGGGCACCTTCCAGTTCACGGACGTTGGATCGCAGACGTTTGGCGATGAAGAAGGCCACTTCGTCCGGCAGATGAACCTGGTTCTCGTCGGCCTTGCGCATCAGGATCGCGACGCGGGTCTCGAGCTCCGGTGGTTCGATCGCCACGGTCAGACCCCAGCCGAAGCGGGACTTGAGGCGATCCTCGACACCGTTGATCTCCTTCGGATAGCGATCCGAGGTCAGGATGATCTGCTGGTTACCTTCCAGCAAGGCATTGAAGGTATGGAAGAACTCCTCCTGGGAGCGCTCCTTGTTGGCGAAGAACTGGATATCATCGATGAGCAGGGCATCGACGCTGCGGTAGTAACGCTTGAACTCTTCAATGGCGTTATTTTGCAGCGCTTTCACCATGTCCTGAACAAACCGCTCGGAGTGCATATAGATGACTTTGGCATCTTTTTTACTCTCCTTGATGGCATTGCCAACGGCGTGCAGCAGGTGGGTTTTACCCAGGCCGGTGCCGCCATAGAGGAACAGCGGGTTGTAAGCACCACCCGGATTGTCCGCTACCTGACGGGCAGCCGCACGCGCCAACTGGTTGGACTTACCCTCGACGAAATTCTCGAAGGTATAGTTCACGTTGGTGTTGCTCTTGTGGTTCGGCTCTGGCTTGGTTTCAGCCTTGCGTTCCCAGCTCTTCTGCAAGTTATTCACAGGCGCGGCCCCTTGCACTGGCGCTCTGGCGACAGCGACGGGATGGGGACGATTGCCTATATCAAAACGCAGGGTGGGGCCGTCGACCCCATAGAGTTCATTGATGATGCCGTTAACCCGGATGAGATACTTATCTCGTACCCAGTCCAGAACAAAGCGATTCGGTGCATACAGGGTTAGAGTATTGTCACTCAACTCCGCTTGAAGCGGCCGGATCCACATGCTGAATTCTGCCGAGGGCAACTCATCTTGCAGCCGGTTAAGGCACTGCTGCCATAGCGAAGCAGTCACTCTAAACTCCTGTCGATTGATTAACTAAAGACCGGCTATTCTACGTTTTTAGCCGCCGGATCTCCAGCCGTCGCCCGGTGGATCCGGCAAATAAGATCCTTGACTTTCAAGGATCCAGCGCCTTTGGATCGGATTTCATCCCCAAAGTTACCCACAGCTTGATCCACTGCCTGAATTAACGGATCCCGTCCCTCTCTCCTGTTATTTCATATAACCAAATGTCATTTATTTTTTAAATTTTATTCCAATAACATCAGGGCCAAACCAGTTATTACAACTACAAATACAAGACATTGAGAGAGAGAAACACCATGAAAACATCCATCAAACTGATTTCCGGCGCCGCCATGCTGCTCGCCACCCTGTCCGGTCAGGCCATCGCCCAGGAGACCATCAAGGTCGGCATGTCTGGCAAATATTTCCCGTTCACCTTCGTCAAGCAGGACAAGCTGCAAGGCTTTGAGGTGGATATGTGGAACCAGATCGGCGAGCGCACCGGCTACAAGGTCGAGTTCGTGACGGCCAGCTTCTCCGGCCTGTTCGGCATGCTGGAAACTGGTCGCATCGACACCATCTCCAACCAGATCACCATCACCGATGAGCGCAAGGCGAAGTACGACTTCTCCCAGCCCTACGTCTATGACGGCGCCCAGATCGTGGTACGCAAGGGTAACAGCACCATCCACGGCATCAAGGATCTGGAAGGCAAGAGCGTTGCCGTGAACCTGGGTTCCAACTTCGAAGAGCTGCTGCGCAAGAATGACCCGAACAAGAAGATCGATATCCGCACCTATGACTCCGCCTTCGAGCAGGATGTCGCCCTGGGTCGCATCGACGCCTTCGTGATGGACCGCGTCTCTACCGCCCAGCTGATCAAAGAGTCCAAGCTGCCGCTGCAACAGGCTGGCGCACCGTTCGAAACCATCGAGAACGCCCTGCCCTTCCTGAAGACCCCGGAGAAACAGGCGCTGCTGAAGAAGGTCGACGAGGCCCTGACCGCCATGCGCAATGATGGCTCCCTGCGTCAGATCTCCGAAAAATGGTTCGCTTCCGACATCACCGACAAATAAATGATGGAATTTGACCTCGAATACACGCTGGGGCTGTTTCCCATCCTGCTCAAATATCTGGGCACCACGATGGAGATGGCCCTGTGGGGATTCGTGCTGGCACTCGTACTCTCGCTGGCCCTGGCGATAGTACGGGTGTTTCGCGTCCCCGCGATCCACTGGCTGGCGATGCTCTATATCTCGTTCTTTCGGGGTACACCGCTACTCGTTCAGCTATTCCTGCTCTACTACGGACTGCCGCAACTATTCCCGATCTTCGTGGGGATGGATGCCTTTACCGCCGCCATCGTCGGCCTGACCCTGCACTTCGCCGCCTACATGGCCGAGTCGATCCGCGCAGCCATCCTCGGCATTCATAAAAGCCAGATGGAAGCGGCGCTCAGTATCGGCATGAGCCGTTCTCAGGCGATGCAGCGGATCATCCTGCCGCAGGCGGCACGTATTGCCACCCCGTCGCTGATGAACTACTTCATCGACATGATCAAGAGCACCTCGCTGGCCTTCACCCTGGGGGTGGCCGAGATCATGGGCAAGGCGCAGATGGAAGCCTCCTCCTCCTTCAAGTTCTTCGAGAGCTTCATGGCGGTGGCGCTGGTCTACTGGGTGGTGGTGATCTTCTTCACCCGCTTGCAGCACCTGCTGGAAATTCGTCTCAACCGTGCCTATTAGGGGTTTGCCATGACAAAGCAACTGACCCGCTTGCAATGCACGCCGGAAGTCCGTTTTAACACTGCGCCTGTTTAAAGGAGGGCTCTCATGATCAAGCTAACCGGCCTCTCCAAGGCATATCACGGCAATCAGGTGCTCAACGGCATCGATCTGGAGGTCAAAAAGGGGGAAATTGTCGTCATCATCGGCCCCTCCGGCACAGGCAAGTCGACCCTGTTGCGCTGCCTGAACCTGCTGGAGACCCCGGATGCGGGCACCCTTGCCATCGACGATCTCGATCTGAATCTGGCCAAGGCCAGCGAACAGCAGGCGATCGAGCTGCGCAAACGGGCCTCTTTCGTGTTCCAGAACTACGCCCTGTTTGCCAACAAGACGGCGCTCGACAACATCGCCGAAGGGCTGATCACCGTCTGGAAGCAGCCAAAAGCCGAGGCCCGTGCCACTGCGCTCGGCATCCTCAAGGACATTGGCCTCGCCGACAAGCAGGATGCCTATCCGGCCTCGCTCTCCGGCGGCCAGCAGCAGCGGGTCGGCATTGGCCGCGCCATGGCGGCCCACTCCAAGGTGATCCTGTTTGACGAGCCCACCTCGGCCCTCGATCCCGAGTGGGTCGACGAGGTTTTGGGGTTGATGAAAGAGTTGGCCCGCCAGCACCAGACCATGGTGGTGGTGACCCATGAGATTGAATTTGCTCGTGATGTTGCCGATCGGGTGATCTTCATGGAAGGAGGGCGGATCGTCGAACAGGGCCCGCCGGATCAGATATTGGTCGATCCCAAGGATCCCCGTACCCGGGAGTTCTTGCGGAAAGTCCTTAAATAGCTCTCTCTTTGGCGGCCTGGCCGCCTTTTTTATTGAGGGATCCCTTGTTTAACCCCGGGTTGCCAGTATAATCCGGAGCCCTTGATCCTCTGGATCCTCACGCTCGGCAGTGGCCTTTTCAAGACCATGCCAGGATGAGAGGGAACGGCGGATTGACTAAAAGCCGAACTCTGTTTAGAATTCGGCCTCTTTTGCTAGTCGTCACACGCTATAGCTGGCGCGTCGGCTAAGTGTGACAATCAAAACTGTACAGAAATACGGAATCGAATCATGAAACGTACTTTTCAACCGTCCAACCTGAAGCGCAAGCGCTCTCACGGTTTCCGCGCCCGCATGGCAACTGCCAACGGTCGTAAAGTTCTGGCCGCTCGTCGTGCCAAGGGTCGTGCCCGTCTGGTAGTTTAATGCCTACCCAGCACACCTTCTCTCGGGAGTTACGTCTGTTAACTCCCGAACACTTCAAACGCGTTTTCGCCGAGCCTGTCCGGGCTGCTTCCCCGCAAATTACGCTTCTCGCCTGCCCCAATTCACTCGAACACTCTCGTCTTGGTCTCGCTGTGCCCAAAAAAGCACTCAAGCGTGCCGTCTGGCGTAACCGTGTCAAACGGGTGGTCCGGGAAAGTTTCCGCCTCAAACAACATCAGCTGCCCGCTATCGACATCGTGGTGATCGCCAAGGCCGGTGTGAAAGAGATGGATAACGAGGAACTGTTCAAGTTACTGGAAAAGCTATGGCGCACTCTGTCACGCCGTTGCAATGGGTAGCTATCAAACTGATACGCCTGTATCAGCTAATCATTAGCCCTCTGCTCGGGCCGCGCTGCCGTTTTACTCCAACTTGTTCCCAATTTGCGATAGAAGCCATCCGACTTCACGGTTTCATAAAAGGCGTTTGGTTAGCTAGCAAACGTCTATTAAAATGCCATCCCTTATCCGAGGGTGGTTATGACCCGGTTCCGCAACCAAAGCGAAGAAACTGAAGACTATGGAATCACAACGCAATCTACTCCTGATCGGTTTGCTGTTCGTGAGCTTTCTGCTCTGGCAACAGTGGGAGTCCGACAAGGCTCCGAAGCCGGCCCCGACTACCGTGGCCCAAACCGAACATTTCGTACCTGAAGCCGGTCAGACCGGTGATATTCCTCAGGTTTCCGAGCAAGCCAACGCGACTGCCGCACGCAAGCTGATCACCGTCTCCTCCGACGTGCTCAAGCTGACCCTGGATACCCAGGGTGGTGACGTCGTGTCTGCCGAACTGCTGTCTCACAAACTGGAAGAGGGCAAGGACCAACCGTTCGTGCTGCTGACCAGCCAGCCTGAGCACCTCTATATCGCCCAGAGCGGTCTGGTGGGTCGCAACGGTCCGGACAGTCAGGCCGAAGGTCGTCCTACCTATGAAGCCGCCCAGACCAGCTATCAGCTGGCCGATGGTCAGGATCAAGTCGTCGTTCCGATGACCTGGACCGACAGCAAGGGTGTGGTCTTCACCAAGGAGTTCATCCTCAAGCGTGGCGACTATGCCGTTGGCGTTGATTACAAGATCGACAACAAATCTGCCGAGCCGGTTCAGGTGCAGTTCTATGGTCAGCTGAAGCAGACCGTAGCAACGCCGAAGGATCAGGAAGGTCATGCCATGGTAGCCAGCGCTTACCGTGGTGGTGCTTTCTCCAGCGAAGAGACTCGCTACAAGAAGTACACCTTCGATGAGATGAAAGATGCCGACCTGAACAAGACCACCAAGGGTGGTTGGGTCGCCATGCTGCAACACTACTTCGTCTCTGCCTGGGCACCGAATGCCGACGATACCAACAGCTTCTACAGCCGCGTGATCCCTGGTAAAGGCCAGGCCATCATCGGTTACAAGGCGCCGCTGGTAGACGTGGCCGCCGGCCAACAGGCCGAAGTGACCAGCAAGCTGTGGGTCGGTCCCAAGCTGCAAGACCAGATGGCCAAGGTGGCTAACCACCTCGACCTGACCGTCGACTACGGCTGGCTGTGGTTCATCGCCCAACCGCTGCACTGGCTGCTGACCGTGTTCCACGGTTTCGTCCAGAACTGGGGTCTGGCCATCATCATGCTGACCCTGCTGGTACGCGGCATCATGTTCCCGCTGACCAAGGCCCAGTACACCTCCATGGCCAAGATGCGCATGCTGCAACCCAAGATTGCGGCCCTGCGCGAGCGCTTCGGCGACGACCGCCAGAAGATGTCTCAGGGCATGATGGAGCTGTACAAGAAGGAGAAGGTCAACCCGCTGGGTGGCTGCCTGCCGATCCTGGTTCAGATGCCGATCTTCATTGCCCTTTACTGGGCACTGATGGAGTCCGTCGAACTGCGTCACGCGCCGTTTGCCCTGTGGATCACTGACCTGTCAGTGAAGGACCCCTTCTTCGTGCTGCCAATCCTCATGGGTGCCTCCATGTGGTATCTGCAGAAGATGAGCCCGACCACCGTGACCGACCCGATGCAGCAGAAAGTGATGCAGTTCATGCCGATCATCTTCACTTTCATGTTCCTCTGGTTCCCGGCTGGCCTGACTCTGTACTGGCTGGTGAGCAACGTCATCTCCATTACCCAGCAGACCATCATCTATCGTCAGCTGGAGAAGAAAGGCCTGCACACTCGCAACTGATGCGCAGCTAATCTTCCCGTGATGACAAAAGAGGCGGCCTTCGGGCCGCCTTTTTTATTACAATGTCTCCCACTACGTTTTCCTATCAGCGAACAAACGAGCCAAGCAAGATGACAACAGATACGATCGTGGCCCAAGCCACCGCGCCAGGCCGTGGTGGCGTCGGCATAGTCCGGGTCTCCGGCCCCGCCGCCGAACAGGTCGCTGGGATAGTGCTCGGCAAGCTCCCGCGGGTGCGCTACGCCGAATATCTGCCGTTCAAGGATGAGCAAGGCCAGGTACTGGATCAGGGCATCGCCCTGCTGTTCAAAGCCCCCAACAGCTTCACCGGCGAGGATGTGCTGGAGCTGCAAGGCCACGGCGGCCCCGTCATCATGGACATGCTGATCCGCCGCATTCTGCAAATCGACGGCATCCGCCCTGCCCGCCCCGGCGAGTTCAGCGAGCGCGCCTTCATCAACGACAAGCTGGATCTGGCCCAAGCCGAAGCCATTGCAGACCTTATCGAAGCCTCCAGCGAACAGGCCGCCCGCAGCGCCATGCACTCCCTGCAGGGGCAGTTCTCCACCAAAATCCAGCAACTGGTGGAGAGCCTGATCAGGCTGCGCATCTATGTGGAAGCGGCCATCGACTTCCCGGACGAGGAGATCGACTTCCTCTCCGACGGCAAGGTGGCAGGCGACCTCTACAGCATCATGTCCGAGCTGGACGACGTGCGCGGGGAAGCCAAACAGGGCGCCCTGCTGCGGGAAGGGATGAAGGTGGTGATCGCCGGTCGTCCCAACGCCGGCAAATCGAGCCTGCTCAACGCCCTGGCGGGGCGCGAGTCGGCCATCGTCACCGAGATCGCCGGTACCACCCGCGACGTGCTGCGCGAGCACATCCATCTCGATGGCATGCCGCTGCACATCATCGACACCGCCGGTCTGCGTGACACCCAGGACAAGGTGGAGCAGATCGGTATCGAGCGCGCCTGGGCCGAGATCGAACAGGCCGATCGGGTGCTGTTTATGGTGGATGGCACCACTACTGATGCGATTGACCCGCGGGAGATCTGGCCGGAATTTGTTGATCGGTTGCCAAAAAACATCGGTCTCACCGTCATTCGCAACAAGGCCGACCTGACCGGCGAGGATCTGGCACCGAGCCAGGAGCAGGGCCACGCCGTCTACCGCATCTCAGCCAAGACCGAGCTGGGGCTGCCCGCACTGCGCGAGCACCTTAAACAGTGCATGGGCTTCCAGGGCAACACCGAAGGGGGCTTTATGGCCCGCCGCCGCCATCTGGATGCGCTGGAGCGCGCCGCCGAGCGCCTACTGGTGGCCAAAGAGCAGCTGGAAGTGTTCGTGGCTGGCGAGCTGGTGGCCGAAGAGCTGCGCCTGGCGCAGGAGTCCCTCTCCGAGATCACCGGCGAATTCAGCTCCGACGATCTGCTGGGCCGCATCTTCTCCAGCTTCTGCATCGGCAAGTAATGTGGTGAAAAATCAGCAATAAAAAGCAGCCAGTGAGAACATAAGACATTGTAAATATTGAACTTTGTTTTTTACTGGCTATTCTTGCCTGATCTTGTTTCGTGAGAATTTACCCCGAGAGTACCCCGAAGTAACCTCTCGGGGTACTTTCGGGGGACAATTATGAAGATCAGCATCGAATTCCGCGAACCTGACGCCGAAGGCAAGCGCGCTCTGCGCTTAACCTATTACGCCGGCTCCTACCTTGACCCAACCACGGGCATCCGCAAGCACAAACGCAGCAGAGAGACCCTAGATCTCTTTTTGTACGACAAGCCGCGTACCCCAGCACAGCGGCTCCACAACAAAGAAACCCAGCGAGCAGCCGAAGCCATCCGCGCCAAGCGGCTCTTCGAGCATGAGACAGGTAAACACCATCTGGATTTCTCGAATGCCTACAAGGCCAGCTTCTTCGAGTACTTCCAAGAGGTTACGGACCAAAAAGCGGCAGGTAGCAAGAGCAACCACTCCATCTGGATATCAGCCCTCAAGCATTTGCGCCAGTACCATAAACAGCCGGAGCTGACTTTCGAGGAAGTAGATCAGCTGTTCCTGGAGGGGTTTCGGCATTACCTGATGCACAAGGCCCGCACCAAAAGCGGCACGCCACTGAGCCGCAATACCCAGAGTGCCTATTTCAACAAGTTAAGGGCCGCCCTGAACCAGGCAGAGCAGGAGCGGCTGCTACCGGATAATCCGGTACGACGTGTCAAAGCTATCCAGGGGGAGAAGAACAAGCGCGTTTACCTGACCGAAGACGAAGTTCGAGCCCTGGCCCATGCCGAGTGCCGCTACGACGTTCTTAAGCGCGCCTTTCTATTCTCCTGCTGCACTGGCTTGCGCTGGTCCGACATTCACAAGTTGACTTGGGCAGAGCTTGAGCCCTTCTACGGCCATTACAGAATCGTCTTCACCCAGAAGAAAACCAGCGGTCTGCAATACTTGGATTTGAATGACATGGCGATGCAGCTGATGGGGCGCCCAGGCAAGGCAACAGAGCGGATCTTCAAGGGGCTGAAATACTCTGCCTGGCACAACATGGAACTCACCCGCTGGGCGTTGCAGGCGGGTATAACCAAGAAGGTCACCTTCCACAGCGCACGCCATACCTTCGCCGTCATCCAGCTTAACCGTGGCGTCGATATCTATGCGCTCTCCCGCTTGTTGGGCCACAGCGAGTTGAGAACCACAGAGATCTATGCAGACATCCTTGAATCACGGCGCCGAGATGCCATGCTCGATTTTCCCAACGTATTGGAGTGATAGAAGATGGGACGCGCCCTTGATGAGCTCCTAGCCAGGAAGAGCCAACAAAAACGCCGGCGCTACCCAGCGCTGGCGTAGATCATCTTAGATAATCTAGATCGAATTTCAGGATCGGTCTGCAGCCCAAGTAGCACTTGGGTTTGACTGATTAGTCCTGTGACCAATATCGTGAACTTTGTGACCATTATCGTGATGGTTTGTGACCATTATCGTGATAGCGCAGGCCGACCGATGGTAAACCGCCCCTTGGCATGTTCACTGATTGACCAGCCCAGTTCAGCCAGTTCATTCAATGCCTTGCGGACTCGCGATTGCCGCTTGCGGTGAGTGGCCATGCTGGCTTCCTCAGGAAAAACATAAGCAACCAAGGTGTCTAGCTGTACCGTCCGACTCTGGCCAACATCGACCCAGGCACATAACCGCTGATGCAACAGTCTGGTGATACCGCCACTCAGGCGCCGCACCTCTGTCATGTCGATACGAACATGGCGGCCAGAGCCCATAATGGCGGAGGTCAGCAAAGGATTGAGCGCTACAAAGAGCCCGTCGGTCAGGGCATCGCTGGAATAGTTCGCAAGCAGACGAAAACCGCTGCGCTGGCCTGCTACCTGCGCTATTACCGACACCTTCCATAACCGCTCGACACAACGGCGCACCGTATTGGTGTCACGAGGGTTGGCGTAGCCAATCTCCTTGGCCAGTTTGTGCAGGCTGCTTTTGACCACCAAGACTCGTTGCTGATTGGCTGCCCAGCGAGGCTCTAGCAGGGTACGCAAGCTGTTGCCCTCCCCGGTAGCTGCAATGGGCTCAATGATGGCGCTATAGTCCTC
This sequence comes from Aeromonas sp. QDB62, assembly GCF_027705695.1. Taxonomy (NCBI): domain Bacteria; kingdom Pseudomonadati; phylum Pseudomonadota; class Gammaproteobacteria; order Aeromonadales; family Aeromonadaceae; genus Aeromonas; species Aeromonas sp. QDB62. The sequence goes on from NZ_JAPDCD010000005.1 coordinate 83,652, forward strand.
AACACCAGCCAGGGCAACCAGTCCCTGAAGCACACGAAGGTCATCGGCACCCAGCGGCTCTGGCCCGGAAAACTCAATCTGATTGCCCCCACCGAATCGATACACCGCATCCAGCTTGTCTCGGCGGCGCTGACCTGGAGCGATGGCTCTGAACAATCCTGGTGCCAGGCAGTGCATATGGTCATGCCGAGCATGGGTCAATTCAAAGCAAGGCACGTTTACCTCTCTCTCGGCGCGTTTCGTCCAATTTGGCGGGGTACAATACACCACCTTCCCCCCGCACCAACCAGCGCTCCGGTAGTGGCTGCCCATAATTACTTTTGCTTACTCCAAACCGCACGTAAAGTTGGCTCAGCTCTGCCGATACGCCCAGCTGCTGCGCCTCTTTCTTGGTCATAGTGGCGAGATAGCCCTGCCAGCGGATGTTATCCACCAGAACTGACGAACCTCGGCTTGCCTGCTGCAGATCGCCAGCTTCTTGGAATACTGCGGATTTGCTGGTGTGGTGTACAAACAACACAGCGCATCCCAGCACCATGGCCAGACGTTCCAACTGACCCAACACTTGCGTCATGGCACAAGCCGCGTTCTCGTCGGCATCGTGGAAGCGTCTCAAAGTATCGATGACAATCAACCTCACCCCTTCAGCCCAAATAGCAATCGCTTCCCACCAATAGCTATCCAGCACATTCGGACTGGATCCCAGCAGCGGTATAAGACGAAGGTCTCGTTCAACGTTGGCACGAAGTTCAGCGTCAAGATATCCGCCCAAGACAAACAAGCGCTGGTGCAGTACAGGCCAAGGGTCCTCGGCAGGCAGGTAGAGCACAGCCCCCCTGCCCAGCTTGCCAAGCCCAATCCAATCCGGCCCACCGGATATCTGCATTGCCAGTTGCAATGCCAACATCGATTTGCCCACACCTCCCGGCGACACCAAAGCACCAACGCAGCCAACAGGCAGCCCCGGGAGGACAAAATCGAGGGGTTTCGGAGGTTCAGCAAAAGCCGACCGGAGATCCTGGGGCCAATGAGATGCAATGAGATCTCGCTCCATAACAGCCTCACAACCGCCCATGACGAGCTTGCCGTACACGATTGGTCACATGCTCAGTGAGCTCGGCGTCTGGTGAAATGCGGTGAGAGAGCAGCCAGTCCAGCAGCTCAACACGCTTGAAGTAGATCTTTTTGCCTTGTGGCTTGTAATGCGGCAGACGCTTTTCACTGGTCAGTCGATATACATAGCTAACCGATACCCCCAGCAGCTCGGCGCACTCCTCGGCAGAAATCACCTCCTTCTGCCCCTGCCCTTGCTGGATCACCAGCCGTTTCAGCTCATAAAGCTCTTTCAGAATTGACCCGTTAGGATCGCTGTAAACTGATGGATTTTGCTCACGCATGCAGATGATCTCCCTGTAACAAACATCAACATGCAAAGCGTACCGGGGACCTAACGAAATCCAGAGCGCTGTAAGTGCCCAAAATGGGCACTTACAGCGTTTTCTGGAAAATTTTCACATGTGAAATTTTGGCGAGAAACCGCCAGTAAAGTCATCAGGCTCCACCAGATCCGTCACAAAATGGGGTAAAAATGTTTGACTGAAAGAGGGCGTCTCTTTAAGGTTTCCCGCAACATGACCCCGGCCTCTTGGTTGCTTTGCAACTTACGCCGGGGTTGTTTTTTTGAATCTGTCTTTGTGTCGGCATACACGCCTTATTACTTCGCCATACAGCCAGTCGGTTGCTAATCATCGGGGTAACCGTTACACTTTGCGCATCTCATCTACCAGCCTTTGGCGTCAGCGTAGAAGGAGTTACGGCCCCGTCCTCTCCGGAGGGCGCGGCCAGCTTAATTCCCTCCCCTAGCAGTCAATAACTCCCATACCGTTCCCAGCGCTTGTTGTACTTGCGCCGTTCGTGCTCATGTTCGATGAAAAATGCCGTCCACGGCAGGATGTATTCTCCTCGATCATCCAGCACGACTAGGTAGCCTTCCGCTTCAAACCAGATATGGATGCGTTGTTGCTTGCCACGAGGCTCAGCCCACACCTTGAGCTCAGGATCGCTATCATTCTCGATGATGGGCTTGGGCCAGCGGATGCGTTCGCATCGACGTAAATCGGGCTCTCGCTCTTCTTCAACGTCTCCAGTTGAAATCATGTGCCAGAAGGTTGCTGATTTCCCAGCATATTCAGGATGACGTTTCAGACCAAGACGCTTGCCTCTGAACTCGGGTTTGTTGAGTACAAAGTCTTGTTCGAAGGCCGCATAAACCGCAGAGAAAAAACGCCCCCAATCACCGCCAGAGGCGGTCATCAGAATGAGGTCAGGTAGCCATACCGGTTGCATCACCATCCACCCCTGCTGCACCAGACCATCAGATTGAACTTGCTCTCTCGCAGAAGGGTATTGTGCGTCAGCTTGTAACCACTTCGTTGCCGTATTCTTTCAATCAACGCCAGCTTGGCTTGGCTGCTGGTCAACCCTCGATGCAGATAGCTCAGGGCTCCGATCAAAAGATCCGCAACTTGCAGCAACTCAGCTTCATGAGAGTGGATCCGCTGCACCCGATGAATGATTTTCTTCGAGTAGTCATACGTGTTATTGCACAAAACATCATGCAACTTGCTGATCTTCTCATGCCCCAAGGTATCCTTGATATCGATATAGACTCGATAGCCATTCTGCGGCTCAAAGATCGTCTTCAACATGACGAAATACATTTTGTAGTACCAGTCGTCATGACTCTGCCCAAACGCTTCATGATTTAGTTGTGATTTATCCGGGATAACCAGACCACGAAAGTGAAGGTCATCATCATCGAAAAAGTAATCTAGCAGGTCACGATAGAAGGCGAGTTTCGACTGACTAACCTTGGTCCACTTCACCTCGAAATCCGGCGCCAACCCATGCTTTTGCTTGATCTCGCGCAAGCGACGCACGATCTCGTGGCGCTTATCCAGCGGACACCATACAGCTCCAAGCACCATGGCCGATTGACCATCGTTCTCCAGATGACAGGACTCATCGCAATAGACATTAAATATGCGGCTCATCAGGCAAGGGCTCCTTCCACCAGCGACTCGGCCAAGGCAAGCTGGGTCTGCTGGCTGGTTTGCAAGCGTACTTTCAATTGATCACAAACAGCCAGTAAACCCTCAACTTTGTTGACTATTTTGGATTGTTCTTTAACTGGGGGTAATGGAAAAACCAATTCACGAAGTAAGCCCAAATTTAAAACATTCATCGTTGAGCCATGACTTTTTCTATATAGTTCATCCTGAACTAGCTGGCTACCTAGTACGACACTAATGTATTTACGGTCAATATCTGAAAATAAAGAAACTTTTACTAACCGAGGGTTTATTATTCCACGAACTGCGTTATCAGACAGAATCAAAACTTTACCAATAGTACCAACCAAGCTTACAAGTATATCCCCGGCCTGAACTTTACATGACTCTAAGCTTAGATATTTTTCCTCATCAATAAAGTAGTCACCAAGGTCCTCATCACCAGATATAACTTGCTCTTGACCATATATTTTGTATCCTGAGGCTACATACATATCTTTTTTTAAGGCTGAGCCAAAAGGCCCTGCTTTCAACGCATTCTTTTCATTCTTTGCAATATAATCAAGTTTTACCCAATCCCACCCCTGCGGCAGTTCAAACGGTTTTTCGTCTTCACTAATCGCAGGCAGCGGTTTCTCTTTTTTGATTTTCTTCTCTTCCACCAATCGGGCTTTTTCGGCAGCGATGCGTCCCAGCAGGGCGGATACGGGTTCATCGCTCGGGTCTTGCGGCACTAACTTTCCCATCACCGCCAGTTGCAGGATGGTCTGTTTCAGGGCGTCGATACTCGACTCGGTGGTAAAGAGGGTATCGAAGTGAGTGCTTAGCCGCGCCCAGTTTTGCGCCAGCTCGTCGGCATCGGCACTGTCTGTCAGCGTGGCGAGCAGGGTCTCTACCAGCATCTGATGGGCAGCCAGCTGTGCTTCACTCTGCTGTTCCAACTGGTCGCATAGGGCCATTAACTCTTTCACTTTGGCAACGATACGGTGTTGTTCATCCAAAGGCGGCAAAGGTATTAATACTGACTGAACGATAGACTGATTTATTGAAGACTGCCCTATAGCATGTTGTGCAACTGACAAAAAATATCCTGAAAGCCTTAGTTGATTGAACACTAAGTCAATGTAATCATATGAGACCAAGCAACTTGTTCTAATAAGTAACAAGTTAACGCCGTGATAAAGTTCATGGTTGCCATGAAAAATAGCCGTCTTACCAACATGAAGATCACTGTTGATGTGAGACAGTAATATATCACCCTGATTTAACCGATAATAATTCAGCTTATCATGGGGTATGCTTGGAGAGTAACCAACTCTCCCCATATTAATGACAGATTCTGATATGGATTCTATCCGAGTAAGTGGGAAACCATTCCCTTCCTTATTTTGCACGCCAGAAAAACCATTTGATATTCTATTTATTATTGAACCGACCCGGGTAAACTCCCATCCAGCAGGTAGCTCAAACGGTTTCTCTTCCTCACCAATTTCCGGCAAGGCCTTGGGCTTTTTAATTTTGCCCTCTTTGACCAGCCGCGCCTTTTCGACAGCAATGCGCTCCAACAGCACGGAGGCTGGTTCATCGCTGGGGTCTTGCGGTACCAATTTGCCGCGCACGGCCAGCCCCAGGATCAGCTCACGCAGCTTTTTGATGCCGGTGAGTTCCAGCTTGCTGCTCGCGCCGCGCCCGGCACCGCTTTTGGGACGCACCGCCGCAGTCCAGAGATCCAGGTGGTCGGTAATCAGATTCTCGATCGCCATTATGCCTGTCCCCCTTGCTTGGCCGCACCTTTGCCCACAGCGTCGCCCAAAATGGCTTTTAGCTGGTCACGCAGGGTCTGGATTTCAGCCTGCTCTGCGGCATAGCGAACCAGCAGTTCGTCAGGATCGTGGCTTATCTGCTCGCCGACATGGGGGTTTTTGATATCGAGGTTAAAGTTGCGCTCGATAATGGTCTTGATACTGACCTTCCAGGCTTGCTCGTTCTCAACCCGGGCAGCAAAACTGTCCGCCTCATCACCCCACCAGGCAATCTCGGCTTCGAACTCCTCGAACTTCATCGGTTTGGTCTTGCTGTAGTTCTTCACCCCAGCCGGATAGGGGTGCTCGTAGAACCAGACATCCTTGGTGGGCTGGCCCTTGGTGAAGAACAGGATATTGGTCTTGATGCCGGTATAGGGGGCAAACACGCCGTTGGGCAGCCGCACTATGGTGTGCAGGTTGCACTCGCTGGTGAGCAGTTGCTTGATCTTGGTTTTGACCCCTTCGCCAAACAGGGTGCCATCGGGCAGCACCACGGCGGCGCGACCGCCCTTTTTCAGGACTTCGATGATCAGCTGCAGGAACAGGTCGGCGGTCTCGCGGGTGCGCAGATCGGCAGGGAAGTTCTGCTCGATACCATCCTCTTCGGTGCCGCCAAAGGGCGGGTTGGTGAGGATCACGTCGATATCGCTGTCCCAGCTCGACAGCGGCTTGTCGAGGGTGTTGCCGTGGCGAATTTGCACCGGCACCTCGATACCGTGCAGCAGCATATTGGTGGTGCAAAGGAGGTGTGGCAGTTGCTTCTTCTCAACCCCCAGGATCTGCTGTTGGAGGGTCTGGTGGTCGGCAGCGGTCTCGACATAGTGCTCTTTGACATGATCGAAGGCACAGGCGAGAAAGCCGCCGGTGCCACATGCCGGGTCCATGATCCGCTCGCCGAGTTTGGGGTCGATACGATTGACCATAAAGCGGGTGACGGCGCGGGGGGTGTAGAACTCGCCCGCGTTACCGGCGCTTTGCAGGTCGCGCAGGATCTGCTCGTAGATATCGCCAAACAGGTGGCGCTCGCTGCTGTCGGTAAAGTCGATCTCGTTAAGCTTGTTGATCACCTGCTTGAGCAGGGTGCCGTTTTTCATGTAGTTGAAGGCATCGCTGAACGCCTCTTTCACCACATAGCCACGGGGGTTGAGATCGATATTGGCAGGCTGGTTTTTCAGGCTGTCGAACAGATCGTTGTTGACGAAATCGAGCAGGGCATCACCGGTTAACCCTTCGCTATCGGCCGCCCAGTTGCGCCACAGGAAGCGCTCGGGGATGGGGCAGCGGTAGTTATCCTGCTCAAACTCCAGCTCCTCTTCCTGGGCGTCGAACACTTTCAAAAACAGCAGCCAGGAGAGCTGACCGAGGCGCTGGGCATCACCGTCGATACCGGCGTCCTTGCGCATGATGTCCTGAATGGATTTGATGACTGAGCTGATGGATGACATGGGGTTCTCTGCTTTTTACAAAAATGGTGACGAATACAGGGGCGAATGCGTCAGGAGTATCGATAAAACAAGCGGCCATCATTGGAATGGCCGCATGGTAGTTCAGAAACAGTCAGGTCGTCAGGCGCTCTGCTGCTCACGGTAAATTTCTTGTTCCAGTTCGGTGATGGCCTGCTCGAACTGTTTGGGGCCACCAAAACCCTTCTTGGCCAACTCCAGCGGGCGACCCAGCTCGGTAAAGGGGGCGACTTTTAGCGCATCCTTGGTCTCAATCTCGGTCACCCCCTGATCGGCATACTTGTCGAGTAGACTGGTGAGTACCTGCTGGGCGGTGTCGTTGTACTTGGTGAAGTAGTTGCGCTTTTTGACGTTGTTGGCCCGCTCGCGCCGGGTCAGTGGCGGCTGATCGTATACCACGTGGCAGATAAGGTCGAACGGGTCGAGCTCCTTGCCCACTTCCTGCTCCAACACCTCCCACAGCACGCCCGCCTGAGCCAATTCATCCATGATGGCTTGCTTGCGTTCGGCGGCTTGCCAGCGTTTGGTGAAGGCATCGAGGGTGGCAAACTCTTTGAGCAGGGTCTTCTTGGTGTAGTCCTTGAAAGATTCGGTCACCAGTTTGCCATCGGCATCGTAATACTGCACCCGCTCGGCGATGACGCTGACCGCCACACCGTTGACATAATACTTGCTGACACCGGGCTCGGGGCCACCCAGCGGGCCCGTGCCCTGGCCACCTGCGCCACTCTGGCCACCATCACTACCGGTTGTGTAAGTGCCGGGCTGTTCATCGACTCCAGGAGCAAACGGATCGTCATTATCGCCGGGTTCGTCGGCTGGCAGTGGATCGGCATCGCCGATGATATCGCCCATGCCTTCATCCGGATTGTTGATGTCTGCCGGTTTGACCACCATGACGCGTTCCGGCTCGCCGTCGAAACGGGGATCGGCAAACAGCTCGGTGGCCTTCTTGAAATCGAGAATGGTAAACCAGAGCTTGCCGTACTTGTCGTCGATACGGGTGCCACGGCCGATGATCTGCTTGAACTTGGTCATGGACTGAATGTTTTGATCCAGCACCACCAGCTTGCAGGTTTTGGCATCAACGCCGGTGGTCATCAGCTCGGAAGTGGTGGCAATGACCGGATAGGGCTTTTTCGGGTTGATGAAGTTGTCGAGCTGGGCCTTGCCAAGGTCATCATCGCCGGTGATTTTCATCACGTAGCGCTCATCCTTGGCCATCTGTTCCGGGTTGAGGTTGACCAGCGCCCGCCGCATCCGGTCGGCATGATCGATATCGTTGCAGAACACGATGGTCTTGGCCATCGGATCGGTTTTCTTGAGGTAGTTGGTGATGGTTTCGGCCACCAGCTGAGTACGCTCGTCGATCACCAGAGTGCGGTCGAAATCCTTCTGGTTGTAGATGCGATCGACTATCTCATTGCCCTGTTTGTCCAGCTGCCCTTTGGTGGGACGCCACCCCTGCAGATCCACATCGATATCGACCCGCACCACCTTGTAGGGGGCAAGAAAGCCATCTTCGATCCCCTCTTTGAGGGAGTAGGTATAGACAGGGTCACCGAAGTAATCGGTACTGGAGACAGTTTCGGTCTCTTTGGGCGTGGCGGTGAGACCAATCTGGGTGGCCGATGAGAAGTATTCGAGGATCTCGCGCCAAGCGCTGTCTTCGGCGGCGCTGCCCCGATGGCACTCATCCACCACGATCAGGTCGAAGAAGTCGGGTGAGACCTGCTTGAAGGCTTTCTGCGACTCTTCCGGCCCGGTGAGCTCCTGATAGAGGGCAAGGTGGATCTCATAGGCAGGATCGATCGTGCGTCCGGTGACCTTGGTCATGGCCGAGCCAAAGGGCTGAAAATCATTGATCTTGGTCTGATCTACCAGAATGTTGCGATCGGCCAGAAACAGGATTCGCTTCTTGGCGCCCGCCTTCCACAAACGCCAGATGATCTGGAATGCGGTGTAGGTCTTGCCGGTGCCGGTGGCCATCACCAGCAATACCCGATCCTCACCTTTTGAGATGGCTTCTACGGTCTTGTTGATGGCCTGCAGCTGGTAATAGCGGGGAGATTTGCCGCTGCCATCCGAGTAATAGTCCTGGCTGATGACAGGCAACTGTGCCTGGGTGTAACCCTTCCAGGTACAGAGTTTGTCCCAAAGCTGACCCGGGCTGGGGAAATCCTCCAGCGCAATCTCGGATTCCAGCTTGGCCGGATTGGTCTTGTCATGAAATACGAAGCCATCGCCGTTGCTGGCAAATACGAACGGCACATCCAGCAGACGGGCATAATCGAGCCCCTGCTGCATCCCCTTGCCAATCTCATGCTTGTTGGCTTTGGCCTCGATCACCGCCAGTGGCAAGCCCATCTTGTGATAGAGCACGATATCGGCCGATTTGACCTTTTTGCGTGCCGCCATCTGGCCGCGAACCACCACCTTGCCATCCCGCAGCTTCACCTCTTGGCGAACCTGGGTCAGGTCATCCCAACCCGCCGCCTTGATGGCAGGCAGCAGGTATTTGGAGATGATGTCGGCTTCAGTGAGGGTTGCTTTGTTGATCTCGGCCATGAGCACTCTTCCGGTCGGGGACAATATTGCTCAAGATTCTCTCATAAAATCAGCCGAGTTTTGTTGATTTCAGACTCATAAAGCAACATGGGAGGCTGCTCTTGATAGCGTACCTTCTGGCCAAGGATACGTCAGGCAATGGCATAACTAGGTCGTAGTGAATGCTTGTTGAAGGGCATCGCTTGAGTTAGTCCCATCGCCAGTCAGCCGGTTTGGCTCTCGCTGAATGCAGAGGCCAAGATTCCAGATAGATAGGAATCTGCCCCCATCAATTCCAGCACACAAAGGTCCATCATCCCTTCAAACAAGATGACCAATATTCCAGAGAGAAAAACGGCACGAAATTTCCAGATAGATAGGAAGTCTTCGATCAGGATTCCACATAACTCGTTCTGAACTGGCATTCCACTATGTGGAAAATTCGCACCACTTTTCCAGATAGATAGTTATGTGGAAAGAAACTGGACGGGAATTGGTTGGGAATGACAGTGTTCATTCCATGGCTCCACATCCTGCGTGATTCCACGCAATCATGTTTATTGCAAGCGAACAAACCTCAATACTTTCAGTGTTTTGTTGATTTCTTCCTGAGCGGAGTCCATGGTGATATGGAGTTTGGTCACACGATCACCTGATTGCATCCTTTATCCGCTACACCTGAGGCCATCACCATGAACAGCATCGTCATCCTGATCCTCCTGTTTTCATTCCTGATAGGCTTTGGCGCCTTTGCTGCGTGGCTGTATATCGAGAAGCGTCGCATGGGTGCCTCGGATAAATGACCCGCTATTTTACTGAACGGACCTCTTTTGCCACGCACGAAATCAGATGGCGGGAGCAGCCCAACATTTCCTGGATCACCGAGTAGCTGTGTCCGGTGCTCAACAACTGTGCGATGTGCTGACGCTTCTTTTCATCTTTCTGGCGACCGCGATATTTCCCCTCATCCCTGGCCTTGGCAATACCCTGCTGCTGCCTGCGTCTGCGATCTTCATAGTCTTTGCGAGCGACTGCTGCGAGCATATCCAACAGCATGCCATTTACAGCCTGCAAAATGGCGCTGGTGAACTCGGAGCGGCTGTCCCCCTGTAACGCCACCCAAGAAGTCGGAAGCTCCGGAGAAACGATTGAGAGCTGTTTCTGAGCCAGCAACTGCTTCAATGTTTGCCAATCCGTCTGATTGAGACGGGCCAGACGATCAATCTGTTCTACCAGCACAATGTCACGATCTGCAGCGTCGCGGATCAGCCGCATAAGCTCAGGTCTGTCCAGAGTCGCCCCCGACTCATTCTCCACATAGAAACTGGCAATCTGGTGACCATGCTCCGCAGCAAAGCCAATCAGCAGCTCTCGTGCCCGCTCAGCATCCTGCTCCACTGTCGATGCACGTAAGTACGCCCGTATGAACATTGGAACCTCCATCGGTCTGTTTAAACTGGTTCTAAATTATCAGTTCAATATAAATGGTTTCGATATTGTTTTCGAGAGGATATTGAGTGGTTTTTATGGGGTATACCTTTTTAGAACCACCACATGACGATCGAAAAACAACCTTTCGATAGCCTTTTGATCTGACAGCACAAACTTTAAGTGTGATCCGTCATCACAAAGTCGCTTTTGAGTTGTATTTGGGTATTTAAGCGACGTTGCTCACCATTCCTGATCTGCTGAATGGGATGCCAAAGGAGGAAATCTACAGAAGCTGGGCTTTGAGGTGAGTCATCTTTTCGACTCACCGAACAAGCCAGCAGCCAAGCGCAGCGCGGCAGGCTACTGGAAGTTACGTACAAAAGCCCAACCATGTGGCACCATACTAACCAGAACTCTGTCTCAAGCGACCAAATGGCCGTACCAATATGAAACCCGACAGCGATGTTATTCACCAGCTGATTACCCTAGCCAACAGCAACCCCCAGGTGCAGGTGCTTTGGCTTTACGGCTCCCGTGCCAAGGGGACTGCAGGTCCTGCCAGCGACTGGGATCTGGCGGTGGCCTTTGATCCAATCAAACAGAGTGGACCACTGGGTACTGCACTGGAAAACCGCTTGCGCCCTGAACTGCTCGCGCTGGAGTGGCAACGTGCCATGGGGTTGGCAGAGGGGAAACTTTCGGTCGTCGATATCAATCAGGCCCCGATTCCGTTGGCTTTTGCGGTAGTAGATGCAAATCGTCCTCTCTATAGCCGTGATGAGGGGCGGCGTTTGCAAGAGGAGGCGCGGATAATGTCGCAGATGGAACTTGGTTATCACCATCGCCAAGCCTATATCAGCAAACATCATTCTGAGGAGTGGAGTAAAGATGAGTGATAACGCCTATATAGGAGCTTTACGCATCAGCCTGTCGCGCTATAAGGCCGAGTTGTCAGAGATACGGGCTATTCTGGCGCTGCGTGCGCTTTCCAATCTGGAGTACCGCGCAGCTGAGCGAACTCTACAAGTGTCTATCGAAGCGTGTATTGGCGTGGCAAAGCACTGGGCTAAAGCATTGGCAAGTCATACCCCACAGGATGCCTATCAGGCATTCGAAATCCTGGCCCAGCGTGGTGAGCTATCCCCCGACACCTTAATCGGCTGGCGCAAGATTATTGGCCTTCGCAATGCGCTGGTGCACGACTATCTGAATATTGACCCCGAGATCATCCGTAGCGTCATTGCTCAAGGCTATAGCGACCAGCTGTTCACGTTTGCAGATCAAGGTCTCGACTGGTTGGCTGCCCATATTGATTGAAACTTCGACGTCATATCTCCGCTTACCGTTCTCTTACCCGCTATAGGGGATTAATGTTTAATACCGGCTATAGCGTGTAAGTTATATTTACCTCCTATAACAGGTAAACATTGATATACCTGTCACAGCGTGTAAATTGGAAGAAGGCACGCTACCAGGTTGTCGAATCATGAAAGTAACCAGCGCCAAGCAGCTGAGCGCCTGTATCAAGGATGCCAGGCTTTCTCAAAAGCTCTCTCAAGGCAAAGTGGCCGAGAAAGTGGGGATTAGGCAAGACACAGTCTCCAGCTTCGAACTCAATCCTGAGTCCACCAAGCTGGAAACCCTGTTCAAGATCCTCGCATCACTCGAATTGTCACTGGACATCAAACCCCGCAATGAGTCATCCGAGAGTCCGGCATCGGGCTGGAAGGAGGAGTGGTAATGGCCAATCTGGCTGTCTACATGAACGGCTATCGGGTAGGCACATTCACCAAAACTACCAGCGGCGCCCATCAGTTTCAGTACCATGAGTCATGGCTGGCACAACCGGGCAGCCGTCCCATCTCACTTTCCATGCCATTGCGCCATCAGGCCTACCGGGGCGATGAAGCCTATAACTTCTTCGACAACCTGCTGCCAGATAATACGGAGGTGAGGAACAGGGTTGTAGCACGCTATCAAGCGGCATCAACTCAGCCCTTCGATCTGCTCAGTTGCATTGGCCAGGATAGCGTAGGGGCATTACAGCTGGTTACCGAAGGGCACGACGTTCCAGATGTCAGGCGAATCGACTACAAAGCACTTTCCGATGGCGAGCTCGAGCAGATTCTGACCAGCTACAAATCAGGAATCCCTTTGGGGATGGTCAGGGAGCAAGAGGAGTTCCGGATCTCTATCGCCGGAGCGCAAGAAAAGACAGCGCTGCTCTTTCTCGATGGCCGTTGGTACTTGCCACTCAACGCAACGCCGACAACCCACATTATCAAACTCCCTATTGGCAAGATTGAAAGCCACTCCTACTCGATAGACCTCTCCCAGAGCGTAGAAAACGAATATCTCTGCACTCTGATTGCCAAGGAGTTTGGTATACCCGTACCTCACTGCTTCATGATGCAGGTTGGCCAGGTCAAAGCACTGGCTGTGGAACGCTTCGACAGACGTTACGCTGCCGATCGCAGTTGGATCATGCGCCTTCCCCAAGAAGATTTCTGTCAGGTATTGAATGTTCCGTCAGCACGGAAATACGAGAGTCATGGAGGACCAGGGATCACTGACATCATGAAAACCTTGCTGGGCTCTGCGACACCAGAACAGGATCGCTACCTGTTCATGAAATCTCAGGTCCTGTTCTGGCTGCTGGCGGCCACCGATGGCCATGCAAAGAACTTCTCGGTCTTTATTGAACCGGAAGGGCGTTTTCGCCTGACCCCTTTTTACGACATCCTATCTGTCTATCCAGTGTTTGGCGGCCGAGGCCTCAACCGAAGGGACGCCAAGCTCGCTATGGGCCTAGCAAGCAGCAAGGGAAAGAAATACGCCATTGAGCAGATATTCCCGCGTCATTTCTTCCAAACGGCGAAAGCTGTGGGATTTGAGCGTTCTGCTATGGAAGAGATCCTGACAGAACTGGCCAACTCCGTTGATGATGTTATTGAGCGTGTTACCCAGCAATTGCCAGCGGGCTTCCCCGATGCCATCAGCAGCACCATTCTAGAGGGCCTAAAAGCCCGCTCAGCCAGGCTGATAAAGGGCTGGGATTAAATTGACGGTATGTGGGATGATTGCACGGTTAGCCAAACCACCTATGGGAAGTTTGCACGGTTCGAAGAGTAAAAGCGGCTTTCCAGGCACCGGACGGTGCTATGGTCGGTTCAAAATATGTTCAAAACTCACCTAAAAAGCGGTTTTGAATGCGTGTTGTAGCATCGCGTTGATTCATATGGGAAGGCTGCACGATCGAGAATGGACTATGTGGGAACGCTGCACGATGTGAGCGGCCTCTCAATATGCTGTTTTAGTTACTTTTACCCCAATTGGCCCCCCGAAAAGCCACTAACATATTGAAAATAATAGATTATTTACATTCTGCATCGGCAAGTAACGCCGCACGACAGACAATAAAAAGCCCGGGTTCATCCCGGGCTTTTTATTGTCTGTTTTTTGTCCGCACACCTAGAGGCGGCGCAGACACCACATGAAGTAAGCGCCCCCTAACAGGGTGGAGACCAGACCGACCGGCACCTCCTGCGGGAAGAGGATCTGCTGGCCGACCCAGTCAGCCGATACCAACAACAAGGCGCCGGAAGCGGCGGCTCCGAGCAGGTGCCAGCGGGCCCGCACCAGCCCCATCAGCTTGGCCATATGTGGCGCCAACAGACCGACGAAGGAGAGCGGCCCCACCACCAGGGTGGCGCTGGCCGTGAGCACGGCCACCAGCAGCAGGATAGCGAGCTGGGCGCGGTTGAGGCGAATACCCAGCGCGGTCGCCACCGCACTCCCCATCGGTAGCAGATCGAGCCAGCGGCTCACCAGCAGGCAGGCGGCCAGCATCAACAGCCCCAGCCCCACCAGCCCATAGGCCACCGGCAGGGTGACGTAATAGGTAGAACCGGACATCCAGGAGAGCAGTTGCTGCACCCGCATGTCGCCGTTGGCCAGCGCGATGGCCTGCAGCGGCTCAAACAGTGCGGTGATGGCAATACCTGAGAGCAGGATCCGCTCCGGCTGGAAGCCGTGCTTGCGATTGACCACCACCAGCAGCAACAGGCAGCCGAAGGCACCGAGCAGGCCACCGACCAGCATCAGCGGCAGGGGCAACGCAGGCAGCAGCAAGGCCGTGGCTATTACCCCCATAAAGGTACCGCCGCTCACCCCCAGCAGCTCCGGGCTCGCCATCGGGTTGTTGCTGACCCGCTGCAACAGGGTGCCCGCCAGCGCCAGCAGTACGCCAGCCGCTCCCGCCGCCAGAGTGCGCGGTAGCCGCCACTCCAGCTGGGCCTGCCAACGGAGCCAGCTCGGCCAGCTCCAGCCCGTCATTCCCTGACCAAACAGCAGGGAGGCGACCATGGCCAGCAGCAGCCCGACCAGCAACAAGCCGATAAGGCGAGCCGGTGCCGGATGGCGGGCCACCAGCAGAGCGGCGTTTGCCTTAGGCGTACCCGACTTGATGCCAAGGCGCGGGATCAGCCAGAGCAGCAGTGGTGCCCCCAGCATGGCGGTCATGGCGCCGGTGGGGATCAATACCGGCCAGAAGCGGCTCAGGCTCTGCAGCAGCAGATCGGTCGCTGCCAGCAGCAGGGCGCCGAGGATTGGTGCCCACAACAGCCGCTGGCCGAGCTGGCGGATCCCGAGCAGCCGCACCATGGCGGGCGCCGCCAGCCCGATAAAGCCGATCAGCCCCACCACGCTCACCACGCAAGCGGTGACAAACACCGCCAGCCCCAGTCCGGCAAAACGCAGATGCTGAAGAGAGACCCCCAGACTGCGGGCGCTGGCATCATCCAGCTCCAGCACCGCCAGCGGGCGCACCAGCACCGCGGCCAGCGCAGCGGCTGCCAGCAAGCGTGGCAACAGGTAACTCACCCCGCTCCAGCTGTTCTGCACTAGCGAGCCACTTCCCCATACCAGCAAACCTTTCAGTTCCTCCTGAAAGAACAGCAAGAGCCCCATGCTGATGGCCGCCAGATAGAGGTTGATCACCAGCCCGGCAAAGACGATGACCACCGGATTGAGCTGGCGACGCCAGGCCAGGGCAAACACCAGCGCCATCGCGAGGCTGCCGCCAGCCATGGCGATCCACTCCCGCCCCAGCAGCAGCCAGGAGGGGGCAAACAGGGTCACCATCATCAACGCCAGCTGGGCGCCGGAGGCCACCCCAAGAGTGGTCGGAGACGCGAGCGGGTTGCGCAGCACCTGCTGCATCAGGGTGCCCGCCAGCCCAAGTGCAGCTCCGGCCAGCAGGGTGACCGCCAAGCGGGGCAGCCAGCTGAAATGCACCACCGCTTGGCTGACGTCATCCAGATTGGGGGCGAAGAGGCTCTGCCACCAGAGCGCAGCGGGTAGCTGGCGAGCCAGCTCCCAATACGTAAGCGAGAGGGTCAACCCCAGCAGGATCGAAACCGGCCGCAGCAGCGGCGATGTGAGCAGTCGCTTCATCGGTTCACCGCCATACGCTCGGCATCTTGCAGCAATGCATCGCTGAGCAGACCGGCGAAACGGCGGGCGGCAAGTACTCCACCAAAACTCCAGACCGCAGGCAGATGCAGCACGGGCGCCAGCCGTACCAGCGGCAGGTGCTGCCACAACCCAGGCTCCTGCAGCCGTTCGCTCACCCCGACCGGGATGGGATCGACCACCACCAGCCGCGCATTGGGCAAAGTCATAAACTGCTCGATGCTGACCACCGAGAACCCCCAGTCATTGGTCTGCTCCTGCCAGCCATTGCGCAGCCCAAGCCGCGTCATCACCGCATCGAACAGGCTGTGGCGACCAAACACCCGCACATGGCGCTCATCGATAAACTGCACCACCAGCAGGGGCGGCAGATCCGCAGGCAATTCAGCCTGCATCCTGGCGAGATCCCGATCCAGCCCGACCAGCAGCTGTTCGCCCTCGGCGGTTTTGCCCACCATACGGGCGAGGGTCAGGGTCACCTCGTGCAGCCGCTGCCACAGATCGGTTTGCCCATCATAGAGGGCGATGGTGCTCACCGGCGCAATGCGGGAAAGAGTTGGCGCCAGCGGGGCCGCCAGCGGCGAGATGAGGATGCGATCGGGTTTGAGCTCCGCCAGCAACTCGCGGTTGGGCTGGGTTCGCAGGCCGATATCCACCACTCCGGCGGGCAGCCGTGGCTCGCCGACCCATGCCTGATAGGGACCTGCATCCCCCACCGCCAGCGGCGTCACCCCGAGCGCCAGCAGGGTTTCGGCGATGGTCCAGTCGACGGTAGCGATACGGGGTAGCGACTTCACAGCATCGGTTTGAGGGAGCTCTGCAGCGGCAGGCATCGTTGGCTCGGCCTGCAACATAAGCGGAACCAAGAGATAGCAGAACCAGCCAACTTTCTTGAATAAAAACATCGAGATAACAAGCCTTATCTAAACGATGGCGATGGGATGGGCATGAGCCGGATGGCGAATGACCTCCATCGGGATGCCATAGATGGCGTGCAGGGTCTCGCTGGTCATGATCCCCTCAGGCTCGCCGTGGGTGAGCAGGCGGCCGGAGTGGAGCGCCACCAGCCGATCGCAGAAGCGGGAGGCCATATTGATGTCGTGAATGACGATGATAACCCCGAGGTTTAGCTGACGGCTCAACTGCCTGACGAGCGTCAGCACCTCCACCTGATGGGCTACATCCAGCGCGGCCAGCGGCTCGTCCAGCAGGATGAAGCGGCTCTCCTGCGCCAGCAGCATCGCCAGCCAGACCCGCCCCCGCTCGCCACCGGAGAGGGTATCCACCAACCGATCGGCAAAACGTTCGGTATGAGTCAGAGCGATGGCCCGCTCGACCTGACGGTGATCCTCCGCCCCCATCCGGCCCAGCAGGCCACGCCAGGGGTAGCGGCCCATCTCCACCAGCTCCCGCCCGAGCAGATTCTCGGCGCTCGGCAGATGCTGGGGCAGATAGGCCACCTGACGGGCAAACTCCCGGTTGCCCCAGTCAGGCAGCGGCTTGCCATCGAACAGGATCTCGCCGTTGCTGAGGGGTTGCTGGCGGGCCAGCAGCTTGAGCAGGGTCGATTTGCCCGACCCATTGTGGCCGATGAGGCCATAGACCTGTCCCTGCTCGAAACGCAGGTCGGTGGGGTGCAGCAGCGAGCGATCATTGACCGTGAAGCTGGCGGATTTCATCTCGAACATAAGCAATTCCTGTGCTGGCTTGCCGCCAGTCTCATCGGTGCCGGCATCAAACCGGCACCTCGCAATCCAGATGGGCGATCGCATCGCGGCTCACTGCGGCACGGTGTGCGCCGGTCAGTTCAGTGAGCTGTCCCTGACGCATCTCCAGCAGGCGATCGGCCAGCGGGAAATAGTGATCATCGTGACTGATGGCGATCACCGTCTTGCCCATCTCCTTGAGGCGCGGCAGCAGCAGCTGATAGAAGATGCGGCGGAACTGGGGATCCTGATCCGCGGCCCACTCGTCAAACAGCATAACTTCGCGCTGCTCGGCCAGTGCCAGCAGCAGGGCGACCCGCTTGCGCTGCCCTTGGGAGAGATCTATATCGGCGATAAAGCCATCCTCGATGGTGAGCTTGCTGCCCATCTGCAACCGATCCAGCCACTCGGCCACCAGCTCATCCTTGGGTTCCGGCCCCAGCAGGTGCTGGAACAGGTGATAGTCGGTAAAGATGGCTGAGAAGAGCGCCAGATAGCCGTTGCGATCGGAGACCGGCTCACCATCCAGCAGGATCCGGCCCGATACCGGCTGGTAAAGGCCGGTCAGCAGCATGGCCAGGGTCGACTTGCCGGATCCATTGCCACCGATGATGAAGATCTGCTCCCCCTTTTCGATGACCAGATCGATGGGGCCGACGGCAAAGCCGCCCTCCCCCTGATAGTGAAAGCTCACCTGCTCCAGCTCGATTCGCTGCCAGGGGCGGATGGCGGGCGGCAGCGAGAAGTCGGGATCCGGCTCAGCCAGCGCCAGTGCGGCTATCTTGTCGAACGCCACCTGGGCGGAAAGCAGGGTCGGCAAGGCGCCTATCCCCTGCAACAGCGGGGTGCGCAGGAACAGCAGGGTCAGCGCAAAGGTAGCCGCCACATTGGTGTTGGCCCAGCCCAGCCCGTTGGCCAGAAAGAAGACCAGACCGATGGCCCCCAGCATCATGATATTCGACCAGTTCACCGCGCTCAGGTGATAGGTGTCGGCACGGATGATCTGCTGGCGGTAGTCACGGGCATTCTGCTCATAGAGCTGGTGGTAGACGAAGTGAGCCCGCTCGCGGTTGAGCGCCAGCTCCTTGCTGCCGGCGATGATGGCCTGATAGTTCTGATAGAGCCGATCTTCGGCCCGACGCATTTGGGAGAGATGGCGATAAACACGGTTCACCAACAACCAACCCACCACCATGGTGACGGTGACCCAGAGCGCGGTCACCCCGAGCAGAGCGGGAGAGAGCCAGCCGAGGTAAAGGGCTGAACCCAGCGTGAGCACCAGCCCCTGCACCAGCTCCGGCAGGCGCACGAAGGCGATGGTGATCTGGCCGATATCGCTGGAGAGGGAGGCCAGCAGCGGCCCCTGACCAATCTGGCGGATGCGGGCGACATCGGTATCCAGCAGCTGCTTGAGCAGACGGCCGCGCAACCGGTAGACAAAATGGTGACCGAGGGTGGTCAGGGCCAGCTGAGATCCGAGTGTGATCACCAGCAGCAACACAATCAGGCCGACCAGCTGACCGAGGATCGGCAGCGGATCACCTATAGATTCGATAAGAGATTGATTGATAAAGGCAATGACGCCAATCCCGCTGACGGCACTGAGCAGACTGAGCAGGGTAATGGCGATAAAAGGCCAACGATATTGGCGATAAACCAGAGACAAGAGTTCCATAACGGACCGGTATTCCAGAGAGATCAGAACAACTGCGGGTGAAAAGAAGGGCGGAAATCTAGTTCCCGCCCGACTTCGATTACCAGCGGTAGTTGATGCTGCCCACTACGCTGCGCGGCTCGCCGTAGTAGCAGTAGTAGTCACAACTGGCCACGTAGGTTTCACCCAGCAGGTTGTTGACGTTGAGCTGGGCGCGCCAGTTCTTGGCAAAGTCATACCCGATCATCGCATCCCAGACGGTATGGGCCGGCACCTCGGCAGAGCCGTAGATGGGGGTGTAGTCCGCATTCACAGCGCCGATACCCACGCTGGAACCGACATAACGCACACCGGTCCCCAGCTCCAGACCGGAAGCCACCCCTTGCTGCACCTTGTAGTTGCCCCAGAAAGAGGCGATATGGCGCGGGATCAGACTGGCACGGCGATCGCCACTACCGGTGTCGTTGGTTTTGGCATCGGTGTAGGTATAAGCAGCGGTCAGACGCAACGCATCGGTCGCCTGCACGCTCCCTTCCAGCTCAATACCCTGAGAGGTCACTTCACCCGCCTGGGTCTGCTGGCCGGAACCGGTAGAGACCAGCGAGTTGGTCTGGGCCAGATCGAACAGCGCCAGATTGATGTAACCGTCGAGGAAGGCAGGCGCATACTTCACGCCGGTCTCGTAGAGCTTGCCCTTGAGCGGCTTGTAGGAGTTTCGGGTGTTAGGATCGATCCCCGGCAGCACTTCGAACGACTCGGCATAGGCAAAGTAGGGAGAGAGACCGTTGTCAGCCAGATACATCAGGCTACCCGAGAGGGAGAGCTCGTGATCGTACTGGCGCTGGTCCTTGCTGGTATTGGTGTTGTGGGTCTCCACATAGTCAAAACGACCACCGGCAGTCAGCAACCAGCGATCGTCCCAGCGGATCTGGTGCTGGGCATAGAGGCCGCTCTGGCCCTTGGTGCTCTTCTGGTGAGTGGCGGTCGACTCGTCAAAACCGGGGAAGCCGCTGTAATCGGGGGTCATGGTATTGATAGAGCCCATGCCGTAGTTGTCGGCCTCGACCCCTTCATTGACATGACGCTGCAGATCCACCCCCAGCAACAGGGTCTGCTCGGTGCTGTCGGTGTTCCAGTAGCCCACCATCTGGTTATCCATGGTGGCACTCTTGGTATTGCCATCGCGGTAGACCAGACCGCGGTAGGCGGTCGTGCCTTCATAGGTCGGGAAGATATAGGTCTGGCGCAGCAGCAGATCGTTGTAGTTAAAGCGCACGTTCTGCTTGAACTCCCAGCTCTGGTTGAGCTGGTGGGCCAGCTCGTAACCGGTGGAGATCTGGGTATTGCGATTGCGATCGTAATCCGGCTGGCTCAGGTTGGTGGAGGGATCAATCTGGCCGCCCGAGGTATTCAGGGTGCCATAGACCGGGAAGAAGCCGTTGGTCGGGACCCCTTCGTCGTGCAGGAAGCTGGCCAGCAGGGTCAGACTGGTACGATCCGAAAGATCGAAGGTGACGCTGGGCGCCAGATAAACCCGATCGTTGTAGGTGCCGGTGAGCACCCCATCACGCTCTTTATAGAGAGCCACCATCCGGTAGCGGCTGCTGTCGGAGAGCGCGTCAGAGACATCCACCCCGACCTGACGATGATCCCGGCTGCCAAGCTGCAGATCCACCTGCCCTTGCGGTGTGGCGGTCGGTCGCTTGCTGATGGCATTGATCACCCCGCCCGGAGGTGCCTCACCGTAGAGGATCGAGGCAGGCCCCTTCAGCACTTCCACACTCTCCAGACCGAACGGTTCCGGAGTCCAGACATAATAGCCGGTGCCAAACAGCCGGTTGCCATCCAGATAAGAGGCGGCATCGAAGCCACGTACCTTAAACCAGTCGGTGTTGTTATCGGAACCGTAGAGGCCGGTCAATACGCCTGAACGATAGCGAAGCGCCTCATCCAGCTGCAACACGGCGTGCTGATCCAGATCCTCGCGATTAACCACGGAGACGGCGCGAGGGGTCTCGGCCATCGGCACTTCCACCTTCATGGCCGTACCGGTCACCACCATGGTTTCGCTAGCTTTGGGCAGCTCAGCGGCGGCCTGTTCGGCCATCAGCGGCAGGGAGACGAGCAAACCGGAGAGTGAAAGCACGCCGAAGGCGCCCTTCTTGCCGGGTCCTGTAGTGTTTTTTTGCGCAATCATATTAAAGTCTCGTTTATCAATGAGTTATGTTGTTTTAATTGTTATTTTTGGTCGTTTTTAACGACATCACCCTGTTCCATGGGCGAATAAAGCAGCGCAATCCTACTACAGGAGCCGTGATCGAATCGATTCAATAATTGCTAATCATTTGCATCTGCATTGTTATCTAACTGCGTCGTTGGCAGGATTTTGCGGGGGATGGGAGTCATCAGGAGAGCCATTAGCGGAGAAGAAAATGAAAGGGAATATAAAGAAGCAGAAAAAAGATCGACGGGATGGATCCAACGGCATTATCTGACTGGATCCATTATCCCCAAGCTTTATCCATATTTATCCACACCCTTTGGCGGTAGAATCCGGCTTTGCGTTTCTTTGTCTGAAATCAGGATCCATTCCATGGCCAAACTCAATCTCGTCGTCGGCTCCATGCTGGGCGCCGCCGAATATGTCGCAGACCACGTCGCCAACCTGCTGGAACAGGCTGGCCACCAGACCCGGATCCACAACCCGGCCAAGCTGGCAGAGGTGCTGGATGATGCGGGATCCATCCTGCTGGTGGTCACCTCGACCCACGGTGCCGGTGATGTGCCCGACAACCTGCAACCCTTCGCCAAGGATCTTGCCGAGCAGCATCCGGATCTTAATTCATTGAAATATGGCGTGATCGCCCTTGGCGACAGCAGTTATGACACCTTTTGCCAGGGCGGCAAGACGCTGGATCGACTGTTGACCGAGTGCGGTGCCAGCCGGATCGGCGAGCGGCTCGACATCGATGTGACCCAACACGAGATCCCCGAAGATGCCGCAGAAGTGTGGATCCGTGACTGGATGACGATGATCGCCTGATCAGCGTGCGGGAGATCCTGAAAAAAAGCTTGATCTCCCCACTTATCCCCAGATCGACTATCCACCATGTTATTAACAGATTGATCCGGGGGAGTTGTTCTACAAGGTTACCCACAACGCCCAGGGGTAATGTGCATAACTACGGTGTAAAGCTCTGCAAAACCTATAGTTATCCATGTATTAGATCCAGACCGGCAGACCTCTGTGTATAAAAGCCCTGGTTATCCCCTCGTTCACCGGGCCAGGATCCAAGCTTTTCCACAAGCTAGGATCGTCCTTAAATTAATGATCTTTATGATCAAAAAGGGCTTATCAACAGAAAGGGCGGATCCTAATAAGAGATCCAGTAAAAGATCGATCTAAAGATCCTTAAGATCTAATTAGTGGATCCTCCCTTCATACTGAACGTTAAGTAGACGTTCCCCTCAGGACGCGAAACAGATAGAATGTTCCGCCCTTTAGCCCAGGCAAATAAAGATCTTCAGGCGTGCAGATCAAGGTGATCCCAATGCAATACCATGAACAATTTGATGTGATCGTCGTCGGTGGCGGTCATGCCGGAACCGAAGCAGCAACTGCGGCAGCCCGTATGGGCATGAACACCCTGTTGCTGACCCACAATATCGATACGCTGGGACACATGTCCTGTAATCCGGCGATCGGCGGGATCGGCAAGGGACACCTGGTCAGGGAAGTTGACGCACTCGGCGGGATCATGGCGCGTGCCATCGATCTTGGCGGGATCCAGTTCCGCACCCTCAACTCCTCCAAGGGCCCGGCTGTGCGAGCCACTCGTGCCCAGGCGGATCGCCTGCTCTACAAGGCCGTAGTTCGCCAGATGCTGGAGAACTACCCGAACCTGAAGATCTTCCAGCAGGCCTGTGACGATCTGATCATGGACGGGGATCGTGTTGCCGGTGTAGTCACCCAGAGCGGGATCCGCATCAGCGGCAAGACGGTGGTGCTGACAGTCGGTACCTTCCTGAACGGGTTGATCCACATCGGGATGGAAAACTACAAGGGCGGCCGCGCTGGGGATCCTCCCTCGATCGCCCTGGCTCAGCGCCTGCGTGAACTGCCGCTGCGCATCGATCGTCTCAAGACCGGTACGCCGCCGCGCATCGATGCCCGCAGCGTCGATTTCTCTGTGATGCAGGCCCAGCACGGCGACGATCCGCGTCCGGTCTTCTCGTTTATCGGCGATGCCAGCCAGCATCCCCGTCAGGTGCCCTGCTACGTCACCCACACCAACGAACGTACCCACGAGGTGATCCGCAATAACCTGGATCGCAGCCCCATGTACGCCGGGGTGATCGAGGGGATCGGCCCGCGCTACTGCCCGTCGATCGAAGACAAGATCACTCGTTTCGCCGACAAGACGGCGCACCAGATCTTCGTCGAGCCGGAAGGCCTGACTACTCACGAACTCTATCCGAACGGGATCTCCACCAGCCTGCCGTTTGACGTGCAGGTGCAGATCGTCCGTTCCGTGCGCGGCTTCGAGAACGCCCACATCACCCGCCCCGGCTATGCCATCGAATATGATTTCTTCGATCCGCGGGATCTCAAGGCCAACATGGAGAGCAAGTGCATTCCAAACCTGTTCTTCGCTGGCCAGATCAACGGCACGACCGGTTACGAAGAGGCGGCGGCACAAGGCCTGATGGCCGGTCTGAACGCGGCCCTGCGTGCCCAGGACAAGGATCCCTGGAACCCGCGTCGGGATCAGGCCTACATGGGCGTGATGATGGACGATCTCTCCACCCTGGGAACCCGCGAGCCTTACCGCATGTTCACCAGCCGCGCCGAATACCGCCTGCTGCTGCGGGAAGACAACGCCGATATCCGTCTGACCGCCATCGGTCGCGAGCTGGGTCTGGTGGATGACGAGCGCTGGAGCAAATTCAACGCCAAGATGGAACAGGTCGAGCTGGAGCGTCAGCGCATGCGTTCAACCTGGATCCACCCGCAACACCCGTCACTGGAAGCGGTCAACGCCCTGGTCAACACCCCGCTGACCCGCGAACAGAGTCTGGAAGAGCTGCTGCGTCGCCCCGAGGTGACCTACGATGCGCTGATGGCCATCGAAGGGGTCGGCCCTTCCGTGACCGATCCTGCCGCGGCCGAACAGGTTGAGATCCAGATCAAGTACGCCGGTTACATCGAGCGTCAGCACGATGAGGTGGAGAAACAGCTGCGCAACGAGAACACCCTGCTGCCGCTGGATCTGGACTATCGCGAGGTGAACGGCCTCTCCAACGAGGTGAAAGCCAAGCTGAACGATGCCAAGCCGCAGACCATTGGTCAGGCTTCCCGCATCTCCGGCATCACCCCGGCGGCCATCTCCATCCTGCTGGTTCACCTGAAAAAACACGGCCTGCTGCGTAAAACCGCCTGAGGAATCCCATGCTGGAAAGATTGAACGGCCTGCTCAAGCAGGCCGAAATTGTTATCACCGATACCCAAAAGAGCCAACTGGTGCAGTTGGTCGAGTTGCTGCACAAGTGGAACAAGGCTTACAATCTCACCTCGGTGCGAGATCCGGACGCCATGCTGGTCAAGCATATCCTCGATAGTCTGGTGGTAAGCCCCCACTTGCACGGTGAGCGCTTCATCGACGTGGGGACCGGTCCCGGCCTGCCGGGATTGCCGCTGGCGATCATCAATCCGGACAAGCAGTTCGTCCTGCTCGATAGCTTGGGCAAGCGGATCAACTTCATCCGTCAGGTGATCCAGGAGCTGGGGTTGACCAATGTGACGCCAGTCAAATCCCGGGTTGAAGAGTATCAACCCGAAGTGGGGTTTGATTGTGTACTCAGCAGAGCGTTCGCTTCGCTGGAGGACATGCTGAGCTGGTGTCACCACCTGCCGTCAGAACAGGGCTGCTTCCTGGCGCTCAAGGGACAATATCCCGAGCAGGAGCTGGCCCAGTTGCCTGCCAATATCCGTCTGGTAGCCTGTCATGAGTTGCGGGTGCCGGAGCTGGAAGGCGAACGTCATCTGCTGGAATTCAAACATATCCAGCCCGAATAGGGTCGCAGTTTCATTTAGGGGATCGTGTGGGAAAAGTCATCGCCATAGCCAACCAGAAGGGTGGAGTGGGTAAAACCACCACCTGTGTGAATCTGGCCGCCTCCCTGGCTGCCACCCGGCGCAAGGTGCTGGTGATCGATCTGGATCCGCAGGGCAATGCCACCATGGGCAGCGGTGTCGACAAGTATGACGTCGAGCGCACCGCCTATGAGCTGCTGATCGAGGATGCCCCCATCAGCGAAGTGATCATCCCCGAAACTTCCGGGGGCTATCACCTGATCGCCGCCAACGCCGACGTGACCGCGGCCGAAATCCGTCTGATGGAGTTTTTCGCCCGCGAAATCCGCCTGCGCAATGCGCTGGCCTCGGTGCGGGACAAATACGACTACGTCTTCATCGACTGCCCGCCCTCTCTCAACATGCTGACCGTGAACGCCATGGCTGCCGCCGACTCCGTGCTGGTGCCCATGCAGTGCGAATATTACGCGCTGGAGGGGCTCACCGCCCTAGTCGACACCATCAGCAAGCTGGCCGCCGTGGTCAATCCGGATCTCAAGATCGAAGGGGTGCTGCGCACCATGTTCGATCACCGCAACCGGCTGGCCAATGATGTGTCCGATCAGCTAAAACAGCACTTCGGCGACAAAGTCTACCGCACCATCATTCCCCGCAACGTCAGACTGGCGGAGGCCCCGAGTTTCGGTGCCCCGGCCATGCACTATGACAAATCATCGGTGGGCGCCAAGGCCTACCTAGCACTGGCTGGCGAAATGCTGCGCCGCCAGGAGCAGGAGCGTCAGGCGACCATCGCAGACCGAGAGAGCATATGACTCCGAAAAAACGTGGACTGGGCAAGGGGCTGGATGCCCTGCTCAGTACCAGCACGGCTGCCCGCCAGAAACAGGTGATGAGCGATCAACGTACCGAAGAGGCCATGGCCCCTACCAACCAGGGCGAGCTGCGCAAGCTGCCGGTGGAGTGGTTGCAGTCCGGCAAGTACCAGCCTCGCAAGGATATGTCCCAGGATGCACTGGAAGAGCTGGCCAACTCCATCCGCGCCCAGGGGGTGATCCAGCCCATCGTGGTACGCCCTCTCGGCGAACAATCCTTCGAAATCATCGCCGGTGAACGGCGCTGGCGCGCCTCCCAGCTGGCCCGTCTCGAGGTGGTGCCCTGCATCGTCAAGGATGTGCCCGACGAGGCCGCCGTCGCCATCGCGCTGATTGAAAATATTCAGCGGGAAGACCTCAATGCCATCGAAGAGGCGGTCGCTTTACAAAGACTGTTGACCGAATTCGAACTCACCCACCAGCAGGTGGCCGAGGCGGTGGGCAAGTCCCGCACCACGGTGACCAACCTGCTGCGCCTCAACCAGCTCAACGACGACGTGAAGCGTTTCGTCGAGCATGGTGACCTCGACATGGGTCATGCCCGTGCCCTGCTGGCCCTGAGCGGCCAGGCCCAGTCCGAACTGGCCAAGCTGGTTGCCCAGAAGGGGCTGACCGTGCGCGATACCGAGAAGCTGGTGCAAAAAGCGCTCGAACCGGCAAAAGCCAGGGTCGAACCTGCCCGTGATCCGCAGATCGGTTACCTGGAGCGCCAACTGGCAGAAAAAATTGGCAATCAGGTGCAACTTCAGCCTGGCAAGCGGGATAGCGGGAAGTTAGTAATAAGTTACGAGAATTTGTCCGATTTGGACCGTATATTGGGCTATTTTGGCGTGTCGGAATCGTGATTTTTACGCTTTTTGTAGTAATAAAACATCCATTCCTTTTGATATGGCCATAACCTTGATTTGCCGCTGAAAGCCGCAAAAATTAAGGATTTTTGTCATATTGCAATAGCTGCCCTCAAGGGTATAATTTGACCGGCTTTAAGAGCTGTTAACATGGGGTCTTCGGATCCCGATTTTTTACAGTTCTGTAATGTTCAGGGGTAGGTTGGTGAAGCAGAAATTAGCCTTGGAAGGTTTGACACTGGCCTTGGTTATGCTCGTTTGTCAACTCATCCTGATCCTGGCGATGAGTGCCGTCTGGTTTTACCTGACTGGTGCCAGCGCCGGTTATTCCGCCCTCTACGGAGGGGGGATGTACTGGGTTCCTCAAGCCTTGTTTACTGTCTGGGTGCTGCGCCGCAAGGTGACAACCGAGAGTGTGGGCCTGGTTTTGCGGGACTTTTATGGTGGGGCTGGGATTAAGCTCATTTCGACCGCAGGTCTGTTTGCCCTGTTGTCCGGTGCGGGAGTCGAGGTCGTTACCGTCTCGTTTTTCGCCACTTATATCCTCGCCCTCGTTGTACAGTGGATGGTTTCATTCACGCTTAACAACCACTATTAGGAAAACTCATGTCTGCAACCGGAGAAGTCCTGACTCCTCAGGGATATATCTCCCACCACCTGACCCACCTTCAAGTCGGGTCCGGGTTCTGGACGGTCAATATCGACTCAATGATATTTTCCGTCGTGCTAGGCGCCCTGTTTATCCTGTTGTTCCGCAAAGTAGCCGTTAACGCTACCAGCGGTGTGCCGGGTAAGCTGCAGTGCTTTGTGGAGATGCTGGTCGAGTTTGTGAATGGTAACGTCAAAGACATCTTTCACGGTCGCAACAAGGTCATCGCACCTTTGGGGTTGACCGTGTTTGTGTGGATCTTCCTGATGAACTTCATGGATCTGATCCCCGTTGACTTTATCCCTCACGCTGCACAATTGATGGGTATTCCCTATCTGCGTGTGGTTCCCTCTGCTGACGTTAACATCACCATGTCCATGGCTTTGGGCGTGTTCTTCTTGATCCTGTACTACAGCATCAAGGTCAAGGGTATCGGCGGGTTTGTGAAGGAGCTGACGCTTCAGCCTTTCAACCACCCGGCGGCCATCCCGGTTAACCTCATCCTGGAAACTGTTACGCTGATTTCCAAACCTGTTTCTCTGGGTCTTCGACTGTTCGGCAACATGTATGCTGGCGAACTGATCTTTATCCTGATTGCGGGTTTGTTACCCTGGTGGTCACAGTGGATCCTGTCCGTGCCTTGGGCAATTTTCCACATCCTGATCATCACTTTGCAGGCATTCATTTTCATGGTTCTGACCATCGTCTATCTGTCGATGGCGCAAGAAGACCATAATTGATGCAACTCAAATAATCCTTTTTATACAATCAATTACATCTAAATAACTGGAGATCCTCATGGAAAACTTGAACATGGACCTGCTGTACATCGCTGCTGCAATGATGATGGGTCTGGCTGCTATCGGCGCTTCCATCGGTATCGGTATCCTGGGTGGCAAGTTCCTGGAAGGTGCTGCTCGTCAACCGGATCTGATCCCTGTTCTGCGTACCCAGTTCTTCATCGTAATGGGTCTGGTGGATGCGATCCCGATGATCGCCGTTGGTCTGGGTCTGTACGTGATGTTTGCGGTTGCTGGCTAAGTCGTTACGACTCTCCAGGCATAACCCATTAACTAACTTAAGAGGACATCGGCTGTGAATATCAATGCCACCCTCCTCGGCCAAGCAATTGCTTTTTTCTTCTTCGTAGTGTTTTGCATGAAGTACGTATGGCCGCCGCTGATTGCTGCCATCGAAGCCCGTCAGAAAGCTATTGCTGACGGTCTCTCTTCTGCCGAACGTGCCAAGAAAGATCTGGATTTGGCCAAGGCCAACGCCACCGATCAGCTGAAAGAAGCCAAGCTGCAGGCTGCTGAAATCATTGAACAGGCTAACAAACGTAAAGCCCAGATCATTGATGAAGCCGCCGCTGGTGCCCAATCCGAGCGGGAAAAAATCCTGGCTCAGGGCCGTGCCGAGATCGAAGCTGAACGTCATCGTGCCAAAGAAGAACTGCGTAAGCAGGTTGCTGCTCTTGCCATTGCTGGTGCAGAGAAGATCCTGGCGCGTCAAATCGACCAGGCTGCCAACAGCGACATCGTCGACAAACTGGTAGCAGAACTGTAACGGGAACGGGGCTATGTCTGAACTGACTACAATCGCTCGCCCCTACGCCAAGGCTGCTTTCGAGTTTGCCGTTGAGCACAAGGCGGTTGACCAGTGGCTGGGTATGCTCGGTTTCGCTGCGCAAGTAGCGGAAAACGAGACCATGCACAACCTGGTAAACGGCTCTGTGGCTGCCGAAGAGCTGGCAAATCTATTTGTCGGTATCTGTGGTGAGCAACTCGACGAGCATGGCCAGAACCTGATCCGGGTGATGGCCGAGAATGGTCGCTTGGGTGTGCTGCCGGCGGTCGTTGCTGAATTTGTAGCGTTCAAAGCTGAACTGGATAAAGAGGTTCAGGCTGACGTGATTTCGGCGATCGAACTGACCGACCAGCAGAAAGCCAATATTCAGGCTTCTCTGGAACAACGTCTCGCGCGCAAAGTGAAGCTGAATTGCAGCATCGATGCGTCCTTGATGGCCGGGGTGCTCATCAAGGCCGGTGATCTGGTAATCGACGGCACAGTCCGCGGTAAGCTGGATCGCATGGCTGACGCGCTGCAATCTTGATTGGGGTATTAGAGCATGCAACTGAATTCCACTGAAATCGCCGAGCTGATCAAGCAGCGCATTGCGCAGTTTGATGTAAAAAGCGAAGCGCGTAACGAAGGTACTATCGTCTCTGTGAGCGACGGTATCATTCGTATTCACGGCCTGGCCGATGCCATGCAGGGTGAGATGATCGAGCTGCCGGGCAACCGCTACGCTCTGGCATTGAACCTGGAGCGTGACTCCGTCGGTGCGGTGATTATGGGTTCCTATGACGGTCTGTCAGAAGGAATGAAAGTAAAAGGTACTGGCCGTATTCTGGAAGTGCCGGTAGGTCGTGGTCTGTTGGGCCGGGTGCTGAACACCCTGGGTCAGCCGATCGACGGTAAAGGTCCGATCGACAACGACGGCTTCTCGCCGATCGAAGTGATCGCACCGGGCGTTATCGAGCGTAAGTCTGTTGACCAGCCGGTCCAGACCGGTCTGAAAGCCATCGATGCCATGATCCCTATCGGTCGTGGCCAGCGTGAGCTGATCATCGGTGACCGTCAGGTTGGTAAGACCGCCATCGCGATCGACACCATCATCAACCAGAAAGATTCCGGCATTAAGTGTGTCTACGTTGCGATTGGCCAGAAGGCCTCCACCATCGCCAACGTGGTGCGCAAGCTGGAAGAGCACGGTGCCCTGGCCAACACCATCGTGGTCGTTGCCTCTGCCTCCGAAGCGGCTGCCCTGCAGTACCTGGCTCCGTATGCCGGTTGCTCCATGGGTGAGTACTTCCGTGACCGCGGTGAAGACGCGCTGATCATCTATGATGACCTGTCCAAACAGGCCGTAGCTTATCGCCAGATCTCCCTGCTGCTGCGCCGTCCGCCAGGACGTGAAGCTTACCCGGGTGACGTTTTCTATCTGCACTCCCGTCTGCTGGAGCGTGCTGCTCGCGTTAACGCCGAGTACGTAGAGAAGTTCACCAATGGTGCCGTGAAAGGCCAGACCGGTTCTCTGACCGCGCTGCCAATCATTGAAACCCAGGCGGGTGACGTTTCTGCGTTCGTTCCGACCAACGTGATCTCCATCACCGATGGTCAGATCTTCCTGACTTCACAGCTGTTCAACTCCGGTATTCGTCCGGCGGTTGACCCGGGTATCTCCGTATCCCGTGTAGGTGGTGCTGCCCAGACCAAGATCGTCAAGAAGCTGTCCGGTGGTATCCGTACCGCACTGGCCCAGTATCGCGAACTGGCGGCATTCGCCCAGTTCTCTTCCGATCTGGACGATGCGACTCGCAAGCAGCTGGATCACGGTGTGAAAGTGACCGAGCTGATGAAGCAGAAGCAGTACTCTCCGCTGAGCGTGGCTCACCAGTCTCTGGTGCTGTTCGCCGCCGAGAAAGGCTATCTCTCCGATGTCGAGCTGAACAAGATCGTCGACTTCGAAGCCGCTCTGCTCTCTTACGCCAATACCCAGCATGCTGAGCTGATGGCTGAAATCAATGCCAAGGCCGATTACAACGACGCGATCGTTGGCAAGCTGACTGCGTTGCTGGATGACTTCAAGGCAACCCAGACCTGGTAAGCGTGTGTGGCAGCGCAAGCTGCCACCTGATGGAGAGTAAGAGATGGCCGGCGCAAAAGAGATACGTAACAAGATCGGGAGTGTGAAAAACACTCAGAAGATCACCGGCGCTATGGAAATGGTGGCAGCAAGCAAAATGCGCCGTGCGCAGGAACGCATGTCTGCCAGCCGTCCGTACGCTGAAACCATGCGCAAGGTGATCGGCCATATCGCTCAGGGGAACTTGGAATACAAGCACCCCTACCTCATCGAACGTGAGGTCAAGCGAGTGGGTTACATCGTCGTCTCCACCGACCGTGGCCTGTGTGGCGGTTTGAACATCAACCTGTTCAAGGCTGCCCTCAATGATATGAAGCAATGGAGCGCGAAAGGTGCCAAGGTTGACCTGGCACTGATCGGTAACAAGGCCTCCAACTTCTTTGAACGGCACGGCGCCAAGGTGAAAGCTCACGTCGCAGGACTGGGCGATAACCCGAGCGTCAATGACCTGATTGGTTCAGTCAAGGTCATGCTGAAGGCTTACGACAACGGTGAGATTGACAAGCTGTATCTGGTGTACAACAAGTTCGTCAACACCATGGTGCAGCAACCACGGGTCGATCAACTGCTGCCTTTGCCCGTAACTGAAGACAGCAAGCTCGCCAAGAAACACCACTGGGATTACCTCTATGAGCCGGATCCCAAGCAACTGCTGGATACCCTGCTGATTCGCTATGTCGAGTCCCAGGTGTACCAGGGGGTAGTGGAAAACTTGGCAAGTGAACAGGCAGCCCGAATGGTTGCCATGCAAGCCGCGACTGACAACGCCGGTAACCTGATTAACGATCTGCAACTGGTATACAACAAGGCCCGTCAGGCCAGTATTACCCAGGAGCTGACAGAGATCGTATCCGGTGCTGCTGCGGTGTAAGGCAAGGGTTATCAAAGGTTTAGAGGATTTGACATGAGTAACGGTTTCATCGTCCAAATCATCGGCGCTGTGGTGGACATCGAGTTCCCGCAGGATGCCGTGCCCCAGGTGTACGATGCACTGAAGGTCGTTAGCGAAGGTCAAGGCCAGGGTCTGGTGCTGGAAGTTCAGCAACAGATCGGTGGCGGCGTCGTTCGTTGCATCACCATGGGCTCCTCCGACGGTCTGCGTCGTGGGTTGGAAGTAGTGAATAGCGGTAAATCCATCCAGGTTCCGGTCGGTACTGCGACTCTGGGTCGGATCATGAACGTACTGGGTGAGCCAATCGACGAAAAAGGTCCGATCGGTGAAGAAGAGTGCTGGTCTATCCACCGCGCTGCCCCTAGCTACGAAGATCAGTCCAACAGCAACGATCTGCTGGAGACCGGCATCAAGGTTATCGACCTGGTATGCCCGTTCGCCAAGGGTGGTAAGGTTGGTCTGTTCGGTGGTGCCGGTGTAGGCAAAACCGTAAACATGATGGAGCTGATCCGTAACATCGCGATCGAACACAGTGGTTACTCTGTATTCGCCGGTGTAGGTGAGCGTACCCGTGAGGGTAACGACTTCTACCACGAGATGATGGAGTCCAACGTACTGGACAAAGTATCTCTGGTTTACGGTCAGATGAACGAGCCGCCCGGAAACCGTCTGCGCGTTGCGCTGACCGGCCTGACCATGGCCGAGAAGTTCCGTGACGAAGGTCGTGACGTGCTGTTCTTCGTGGACAACATCTACCGTTACACCCTGGCCGGTACTGAAGTATCCGCACTGCTGGGCCGTATGCCCTCCGCAGTAGGTTACCAGCCGACCCTGGCCGAGGAGATGGGTGTTCTGCAAGAACGTATCACCTCCACCAAGACCGGTTCCATCACCTCCGTACAGGCCGTTTACGTGCCTGCGGATGACTTGACTGACCCGTCTCCGGCGACCACCTTCGCCCACCTGGATGCGACCGTTGTACTGTCCCGTCAAATCGCGGCACTGGGTATCTACCCGGCCGTTGACCCGCTGGACTCTACCTCTCGTCAGCTGGATCCGCTGGTGGTTGGCAAAGAGCACTACGAGACCGCTCGTGGCGTTCAGACCGTACTGCAGCGCTACAAAGAGCTGAAAGACATCATCGCCATCCTGGGTATGGATGAACTGTCAGAAGAAGACAAACTGACCGTAGCCCGTGCCCGTAAGATCGAGCGTTTCCTGTCCCAGCCGTTCTTCGTAGCAGAAGTGTTTACCGGTTCTCCGGGTAAATACGTGCCGCTGAAAGAGACCATCCGTGGTTTCCAGGGCATCCTGAAAGGCGAGTATGACGATCTGCCCGAGCAGGCGTTCTACATGGTTGGCGGTATCGACGAAGTCGTCGAGAAATCCAAGAAACTGTAAGCCTCGACAGGAGGGCCCATGGCAGAGATGATCTCCTTTCACCTGGACGTGGTGAGCGCCGAAGGAAAACTGTTTTCCGGTCGCGTGCAAACTGCTCAGGTATCAGGCTCCGAAGGTGAGTTGGGTCTCCGCCACGGTCATGCTCCGTTGCTGACTGCCATCAAGCCGGGCCTGGTCCGCTTGGTGAAGCAGAACGGAACTGAAGAGGTGCTGTACATCTCCGGCGGCATGCTGGAAGTACAACCTGAATCCGTGACCGTGCTGGCGGACACCGCGATTCGTGCTGACGACTTGGATGAGGCGAAAGCCCAGGAAGCCAAGCGCGCAGCCGAAGAGCGGATCCACAGCTCCCATGGTGATATCGACTACGCCCAGGCCGCTACCGAGCTGGCCAAGGCGATGGCTCAACTGCGAGTCATCGATATCGTCAAAAAGAATTACCGCTAATAACGGTGATGTAAAAAGCGACCTTCGGGTCGCTTTTTTTTTACCCGTTCGATAGACTCCGCCGAGTATTTCCACACAAGTTCAAGGTCGAAGTCATGTCTCTCAACGTCGTGATCCTGGCGGCGGGTAAAGGTACCCGCATGCGTTCCGTTCTGCCCAAGGTGCTGCACCCGGTAGCCAACAAGCCCATGGTTTCCCATGTGATCGATACCGCCCGTCAGGTTGGTGCCGAGCAGCTGCATCTGGTCTATGGCCACGGTGCCGAGCTGCTGAAAGAGCGGATCGTCGCTGCCGATGTGAACTGGGTGCTGCAGGCGCAGCAGTTGGGGACCGGTCACGCCGTTGCCCAGGCCATCCCGTTCTGGAAGGATGAAGACGACGTGCTGGTGCTGTACGGCGATACCCCGCTGATCCAGCCAGAGACCCTGCAACGACTGCTGGCTGCCAAGGCAAGCGATGGCATGGCACTGCTGACCGTGGTGCTGGACAACCCCACCGGCTATGGCCGCATCGTCCGTGAAAATGGTCAGGTGGTCGGTATCGTCGAACAGAAAGATGCCAACGCCGAGCAGCTGACCATTCGTGAAGTGAACACCGGCGTGCTGGTGGCCAACGGCGGCCAGCTGCGCAGCTGGCTCTCCCGTCTGGACAACAAGAATGCCCAGGGCGAATTCTACCTGACCGACGTGATCGCCATGGCGCACGGCGATGGCTGCCCGATCGCGGCGGTCCATCCGGAGCGTGCCGCCGAGGTGGAAGGGGCCAACAACCGGGTCCAGCTGGCTGCCCTTGAGCGCAGCTACCAGCAGATGCAGGCCGAGAAGCTGATGATCGCCGGTGTCACCCTGATCGACCCGGCCCGCTTCGATCTGCGCGGAACCCTCGAGATCGGTGAAGAGGTGGTGATCGACGTCAACGTCATCATCGAAGGCAAGGTAACCCTTGGCAACCACGTCCGTATCGGTGCCGGTGCCGTGCTGAAGGATTGCGTCATTGGCGATCACACCGAAGTGAAGCCCTACTCCATCGTCGAAGGGGCTCAGGTGGCGGATCAGTGCTCGGTCGGCCCGTTTGCCCGTCTGCGTCCGGGCGCGGTGCTGGAGCAGGATGCCCACGTCGGCAACTTCGTCGAGATGAAGAAGGCCCGTCTGGGGGTTGGTTCCAAGTGTGGTCACCTCACCTATCTGGGGGATGCCGAGGTGGGTGCCAAGGTGAATATCGGTGCCGGTACCATCACCTGCAACTACGACGGCGTGAACAAGTTCCAGACCATCATCGAGGATGATGTGTTCGTCGGTTCCGATACCCAGCTGGTGGCGCCGGTGCGTATCGGCAAGGGGGCAACTCTGGGGGCGGGTTCCACCATCACCAAGGATGTGGCCGAGAACGAGCTGGTGATCACCCGGGTGCCCCAGCGTCACATCCAGAACTGGGCTCGCCCGGTCAAGAAGAAGTGATGCCCGATCAATAAAATAGAACCGGCGCCTGATGGCGCCGGTTTTTTTTGGACTTATCACTGATGGTTGGTGTCACCGGTCGATGGCTGGGGGGCCGCCCATGTGGTGGTGGGGGCGCTGTAGTCCATCACCTGATACCAGTCCAGCTTGCGGGTCAGCGTCATGATTAGTGCCAGAGTGGCAAACAGCAGTAGGGCACCGAGCAGCAAGGCGATCTCTTCGGCCTGCAGCAGGCTGTAGAGGATGGCATAGACCAGCCCGAGCAGTGCTGCGAAACCTATCCCCTGCTTCGGGCCGCCCAGTACATGGCTCAGATAGAAGCCGTTGAGCAGCACGCTGGCCAGTGCGGCCACCAGATAGGCCCAGCCAAAACCGAGGTGTTCAGTCAGCGCCAGCAGCACCAGATAGAAGATGGCCAGCCCCATGCCCACCAGTGCGTACTGGATCGGGTGGACCCGCAGCCCCTTGAGCAGCTCGAACATGAAGAAGCTGATAAAGGTGAGGCCGATAAACAGCAGGGCATATTTGGCCGCCCGCTCGTTGAGCTGATAGTGATCCACCGGCTGCACCAGACTGACGCTAAAGCTGGAGAGATGACTATCGCCCCCGTTCATCATCCGGTTGAAGCGGGTCTCCATGTCGCTGGCGAACCAGCTGGTTTGCCAGTTGGCCTCAAACCCTTGCGGGCTCAGGGTACGACTGCCCGGCAGAAAGTCGCCGATAAAGTTGGGATGGGGCCAGTTGCCTGCCAGCAGCAGAGTGCTCTCCTTGCCCAGCGGCACTATGTCGAGGGCGTTCATCCCCTGCAGATTGAGCTCCAGATGGAAGGTGCCATCCTGTTGCGGCAGGCTGTCGAGCGGGGCATGGATACCCGCCAGCGCGTCACCGAGGCGGGCGCCGGGGGCAAACTGGATCCGCTGTGTACCGAGTTGCAGTTCGGGGACGCTGTTGATACCGCGGGCATCGGAGAGCACCAGGCTCAGGTAGGGTTTGCCCGCCACCAGCTCGGCCGTTTCATCAAGCGGTGAGGTCGCGTCATTCAGCAGACCCTGTCGGGTTGGCAAGCGGCCGGAGAGGGTGAGCCGGGTCTGATAGACCTGCGCCTGATAGATGCCCAGCTTGCGCGGGGTGACCTCCATGTTGGCCTTGATATCCAGCTGCTCCGGCAGCAGGTAGCGGTAGATCTGCTCCTGACGGACGAAGCGCTTGCCCTCCTGTTCGACCGTCATCGAGCGGGTATAGGGCTGCACCAGGATGGGCCCCATCAGTCGCTGCGGGCCGCTGCTGCTGGCCATGATGCTGTGAATGGCCTGACTGCGGTAAACCTGACGCTCCCGGTTCAGTTCCATGATGGATTGCACCGGCACCATCAATAGCAGGCTGAGCAACAGCAGCAGAAAGATCTTGTGGGTGAATATCTGTTTGACCATGACACGTCTCCTTGTTGGATGGAGCGAGTCTGTCTGCCCGACGTGAAGGGGGGATGGGCTTGTGTGAAGTGGTGGTGAAGAAGGATAAAAACAGGATAAATAATTGATCGTGCCGGTCCCTTCTGTCGATTCTGGTGCCACGCTGGAGATGTGTATTCAGGAGATTGCCATGAAATACCTCACAGTTACCTTGATCTCATTGCTTGCCTTCCCTGCGTTGTCTGCCGGAGATATATGGACCTATCGAACGGCAGCGCAGCAGGACTCTGCCCCCAAGTATTTCCAGCGTGAGCAAGGCGGAGAGGTTGTCGGGCTCTGTGTTGATATTTTTCGAGCAATAGAAGAGGTCGATCCGGCTATTCGCATCCTCGGAGACCAGGATATGCAGCCACTGGCGCGGATCGAACGCAGTGTCCTGTTTGGCAAGCTGGATATCTTCTGTGGTCTGGGTGATAACTCCCAGCGCAGGGAGTATTACCATTTTCTGCAACCCCCCGTCTTTTCAGTCAATTACCACCTGGCTGTTCGTATTGATGATCCTGTAGTGATTCAAACCTGGGATGATGTACGCAAACTCGGTGATAAGGGCATCATTCTGGTGAATCACGGCAGCGGGGCTATTGCTCGGCTCCATGTGCTTGGCGGACTCTACGTAGATGATGGTGGTCTGACTACGTCAGCCAATCTGGGAAAGTTGATTTCAGGCCGCGGGCGCTTCCTCTATTACCGCATCCCGGGATTCCAGTCCGAGATCAATAGAAAGGGAGCAGAGCAACAGGTTCGGATTCTGCCAGCGGTCTTCGAGACCCAACCCTTCTACCTGCTGGTGCGCAAGAATATGGACAGCGAGAGAATAAAGCGCCTGGAGAGCGCGTTACAACAGCTCGCTGACAGCGGGGTTATGGCCCGGATCGAACAGAAGTATCGCTGATAACCGCTTCGCCCCATCACTTGCCGGACCCCGGTTTGGCAATCCTGCGGGCAGGCGTGATCCGCCATCTTTTGCTCGCAGGGGTTACCATCCGCTCAAAGATGTTTCAGTTTCCCTGGCAGGGCAGCCAGCACCTCTTCTTTCGCCTTAAGGGAGGCGAACTGCTTGCCGGGCTTTTGCACTACGGTATGGACGAAGATCAGCTGCTTGCCCGGTTTGCTGGCCCAGCCGACGAACCAGCCGATCTGCTGATCGCGGTTGAGGCTGCCATCCAGCTTCTTCGGGTAGCCCATGCCGGTCTTGCCGTGGATCTGCCAGCCGTCGATCTCGCTCACCTTGAGGATATTGGCGGTGTGCTGCAGGGTTTGCGCCGAGACCGGCAGCTTGCCGCTCACCATCTTGCCGAGGAAGCGGGCCTGTTCTTCCGGGCTGATGGCGAGGCTGGAGCTGAGCCAGGCCTGGGTCAGACCGTCATGCTTGCCCGGATTGCCGGAGAGGTCCCGGTTACCGTAGTCGAAGCGGTCCACATACTGCTGGAAGCGCGCCATCCCCAGCCATTCGGTGATCTGCTGGGAGAACCAGACCACCGAGTAGGTTTCCCAGCGGCGCGGGGTAGTGGTTTCGCGCCAGGCGGGCAGCCAGTCGTCGTAACCCGGTTTGAAGGGCAGTGCCGGATGCTCTTCATCCACCAGAAAACCGCTGTCGTAACCCATCAGCGCCAGCGGGATCTTGAAGGTGGACGCGGGCGGCAGCTGGCTGGAGCAATCCCCTTCGCTGGAGAGGGTCTGGCCGTTGCCGTCAGCATAGAGAAAACAGCCGCTGGCGGCGGAGGCGGGCGGGGCTGCGAGCAGACCGGCAGCCAGCAGGCTGGAGAGAAGCAGGCGGGACATAGCATTTCCTTGAGCAAATGGATGAGGCTAATCAATAAGATAAGGCGGCAGTTTAACGCCGCTTTGTGTGGTGAATGTGAAGTGGCGGGGAGGTGACTAGGCGAACGGCAGCCAGAGTTCCGCCAGCACACCACCTTCTGGCTGGTTACTCAGGGTCAGACGGCCACCATGCTGGTGGGCCACCTCATGGGCGAAGCTGAGCCCCAGACCGCTGCTCTTGCCCTTGTCCGGCCGTGGCAGGGAGTAGAAGCGCTCGAAGATGCGTGGCAGGGCGTAGTCGGGAATGCCGGGGCCGCTGTCGGTGACCCGAAAACAGTAGCCATCCTCCTGCAGGATACCGCTCAGGGTTACTTGCCCGTTGGCGGGAGAGAAGTCGATAGCGT
The DNA here is from genome assembly GCF_027705695.1 of Aeromonas sp. QDB62. Lineage (NCBI taxonomy): Bacteria > Pseudomonadati > Pseudomonadota > Gammaproteobacteria > Aeromonadales > Aeromonadaceae > Aeromonas > Aeromonas sp. QDB62. The sequence continues at coordinate 122,804 of NZ_JAPDCD010000005.1, forward strand.
TATCCAGCAGGTTGCCGATGGCCTGCTCCACCAGCAGTGGATCCCACTTCTGTTTCGGCGCGCTGGCCAGTTCGGCCACCAACTCGACCTGACGGCGCTGGGCGATGATCTGGCGAGCATCGAGGGTGCGCTTGCCCAGTTTTACCGGTTCCACCGACTGGCGATCCAGCCCCTGCCCCGATTCCAGTCGTGCCAATTGCAGCATTCGCTCGATCAGCTGTTGCATGCGGGCGGTTTCCAGATTGATGTTGCCGATAAACCGTTTGGCCACCTCGGGGGGCGGCGTTTCGGCCAAAATCTCCCCTGCCCCGCGAATGGCGGCCAGCGGGCTCTTCAGCTCGTGGGTCAGGCTGTGGACGTAGTCCTCGATGTAGCTCTTGCCATCGAGCTGGTGGCGCATGGTCTCCAGCGAGCGGCCGAGCCGATCCAGTTCGACGGTGTGCAGCCGTGGCAGCGGTGCCGGCTCCCCCTTGCTGACCGAGTCGGCGTAGTGCACCAGCTTGCCGATGGCGAGGTTGAGCCACCACACCAGCAGGCTGCCGATCAGCAGCGAGATGAGCAGCATCTGGCCGCCGGCCCGCAGCAGCTCCTGTTCCCCGCGCTCGATTGCTGGCATCAGGGTGCGATTGGGTTTGGCGACGGTGAGGGAGCCGATGATCTCGGCCCCTTCCCGCAGTGGCGCCGCCACATACATGGTCGAACTGGCTGCATCGTCGGGATCGGTGCGGGTGCTGCGGGCGCCATACTGGCCGCGCAGGGTGCGGTAGACATCGTTCCAGCGGGAATAGTCCTTGCCCAGATCTGTGCCGTCGGAGTCGTAAATCACCATGCCCTGCCGGTCAGTGACATAGATGCGGTACTCCGCCTGCTGTTTGAGGTGGCCGTCGATCATTGCATTGATGGGATTCTGGTTGAGGCGGGCGAAGGCGCTGGCCAACCGCCCGTTCATCATATTGCCCTCTTGCAGATCATCCAGCGCCAGCGGCGCCAGCAGCTGGGTCATGTCCACCAGGGTATCCTCGGTGGCGCTGCGCACCCCGGGTTTGATCTCCTCGACGAAGATCTCCAGCACGAACCAGGCGGCCAGCGCGAAGATCAGCAGCAGGCCGCACAGCAGTTGCAGCCCGAGTCTCATGCCAGCTCCAGGCTGTAGCCCAACCCGCGGTGGGTGAGGATCAGGTTGGCCTCGGGATCATGCTCGCGCAGCTTGGCGCGGATGGTCTTGATATGGGTATCGACGGTGCGATCCAGACTCTCCTCGGCATCCTGCCACACCAGATCCATCAGCTGCTGGCGCGAGTAGACCCGCCCCGGCGCCAGCATCAGGGTCTTGAGCAGCAGATATTCGTAGCGGGTGAGGGCCAGCGGTTGGCCGCGAAAATGGATGCGGGCCCGCTCCTCATCCAGCACCAGCAGGGCGCTGGGTTGGGGGGCGACGGGTTGGCTGCGGCGCAGGATGACCCTCACCCGGGCGCACACTTCCCGGGGCGAGAAGGGTTTGGCCACATAGTCGTCGGCACCGATCTCCAGCCCGATCAGCCGGTCTATCTCCTCGCTGCGGGCGGTGAGGAACATCAGGGGTATATCGGTCAGCGCCCTCACCTGCTTGCAGAGCTCGAAGCCGCTGATGTCGGGCAACCCCACATCGAGGATCAGGAAGTCGGGTCGCGTCTGTTCCAGTCGTGTCAGCAACTGTTGGCCCAGCATGAACCACTCCACCTCGAACCCGTCGGTCTGCAGGGCGTAAATCAGGGTGTCGGCGATGCTGGCCTCATCCTCCACCAGCCAGATGACTCTCTTTTGCATGGCATCCTCGTCGCAAATTGGCCCCCCATTCTGGCATCGAACCAAATCGGATCCTATTTGCTGTTTTATTTTTCCGAAAAAGAGGCTAACATTTCGATGTTCTTTCGAATCGAAACTTAAAAATGACCAAACGTAATACTCAACAACGCCGCCACACCATAGTGACCCTGGTACAAGAGCAGGGTGAAGTGAGTGTCGATGCCCTCGCCAAACACTTTTCTACCTCCGAAGTGACCATCCGTAAAGATCTGGCCGTGCTGGAGACCGGCGGTCTGCTGCTGCGCCGTTACGGTGGTGCCGTCCCCTTGCCGAGCGAGATGGTGGTCGAGGTCAACCCCGAACAAGTTTCGAACCGAAAGTTAGCCATTGCCCGTGCGGCGGCCGAGCGGCTGCGTGATCACAACCGCGTCATCATCGACAGCGGCAGCACCACCAGCGCCATGATCCCCATGCTGGGCAACAAGCGCGGCCTCATCGTGATGACCAACTCCCTCAACGTGGCCGGTGCCCTGCGGGAGCTGGAGAACGAACCAACTCTGCTGATGACCGGTGGCACCTGGGACCCTCACTCCGAATCCTTTCAGGGTCAGGTGGCGGAACAGGTGCTGCGCTCCTACGACTTCGACCAGCTCTTTATCGGTGCCGATGGCATCGACCCGGAGCGTGGCACCACCACCTTCAACGAGCTGGTGGGCTTGTCGCGGGTCATGGCCGAGGTGTCGCGGGAGGTCATTGTGATGGTCGAGTCGGAAAAGATCGGCCGCAAGATCCCCAATCTCGAACTGCCCTGGTCGAGCATCCATACCCTGGTGACCGACGAGGGGCTGGCCAGCGAGGCCAGAGAACAGATTCAAGCCCAGGGGGTGACGCTTATCTGCGCCCCCGTCAGTCACTGACAGTCAGCCTGCTGACCTCGAGCTCTGAACCATCCAACTGATTTTTTTTTACGATTTGCATCTCAAGGAGAAGTGTATGTGTGGCATCGTCGGGGCTGTTGCCCAACGTGATGTGGCTGAAATTCTGGTAGAAGGCCTGCGTCGTCTGGAGTACCGCGGTTATGACTCCGCCGGTGTGGCCGTGTTCAGCGCCAACCAGCCGCTGCAGCGGGTGCGCCGTCTGGGCAAGGTGGCCGAGCTGGCCAAGGCGCTCGATGAGCAGTCCGTCCATGGTGGTACCGGCATCGCCCATACCCGCTGGGCCACCCACGGCGAGCCTTCCGAGCGCAACGCCCACCCCCACGTCTCCGAGCATATCGTGGTGGTGCACAACGGCATCATCGAGAACCACGAAGAGCTGCGGGAAGAGTTGAAGGCGCTGGGCTATGTGTTCAGCTCCGACACCGACACCGAGGTGATTGCCCATCTGGTCCATCACGAGCTGAAGAGCGCCCCCAGCCTGCTGGTCGCCATGCAGATTGCGGTGAAGCAGCTGCGCGGTGCCTACGGTACCGTGGTGATGGACAGCCGCGACGACAGCCGCGTGGTGGTTGCCCGCTCCGGTTCGCCGCTGGTGATCGGCCGTGGTATCGGCGAGAACTTCATCGCCTCCGATCAGATGGCGCTGCTGCCGGTGACCCGCCGTTTCATCTTCCTGGAAGAGGGTGATGTGGCTGAGGTGACCCGCCGCGACGTACACATCTTCGATACCAACGGCAACGCCGTGGTGCGCGAGGAGCAGGAGTCCGAACTCTCCCATGATGCCGGTGACAAGGGCGAATACCGCCACTACATGCTCAAAGAGATCTACGAGCAGCCCAAAGCCATCACCAACACCCTGGAAGGGCGTCTGGGCAGCGATCACGTGGTGGTCGAATCCTTCGGCAACGGTGCCCGCGCCATCTTCGACAAGGTCGAACACGTGCAGATCGTCGCCTGTGGCACCTCCTACAACTCCGGCATGGTGGCCCGCTACTGGTTCGAAGAGATCGCTGGCGTCTCCTGCGATGTGGAGATCGCCTCCGAGTTCCGCTATCGCAAATCGGTGGTGCGCCCCAACAGCCTGCTGGTGACCCTCTCCCAGAGTGGCGAGACCGCCGATACCCTGGCGGCGCTGCGTCTGGCCAAGGAGTCCGGCTACATGAGCTCGCTGGCTATCTGCAACGTGCCGGGCTCTTCGCTGGTGCGTGAATCGGATCTGGCTTTCATGACCCGTGCCGGTGCCGAAATTGGCGTGGCCTCCACCAAGGCGTTCACCACCCAGCTGGCTGGTCTGCTGATGCTGGTGGCCTCGGTCGGTCACTGCCGTGGCAACCTGAGCGCTACCGCCGAGGCCGAACTGGTCAAGGCACTGCAAGCCCTGCCGCTGCGCATTAAAGAGAGCCTGGCGCTGGCCAAGGATATCGAAATCCTGGCCGAAGAGTTTGCTGACAAGCAGCACAGCCTGTTCCTCGGCCGTGGCAGCCAGTACCCCATCGCCATGGAAGGGGCTCTCAAGCTCAAAGAGATCTCCTACATCCACGCCGAAGCCTATGCTGCTGGTGAACTGAAGCACGGCCCGCTGGCGCTGATCGATGCCGAGATGCCCATCATTGTGGTGGCACCGAACAACGATCTGCTGGAGAAACTCAAGTCCAACGTGGAAGAGGTGCGTGCCCGTGGCGGTATCCTCTACGTGTTCGCCGATGCCGATACCGGCTTCAAGAGCGACGAGACCATGCGGGTCATGAACCTCAACCATGTGGAAGAGGTGATCGCTCCCATCGTCTATACCGTGCCGCTGCAGCTGCTCTCCTATCACGTTGCCCTCATCAAGGGCACCGATGTGGACCAGCCGCGCAACCTGGCAAAATCGGTGACCGTTGAGTAAGTCACTCTCTGATAAGTCACTTTCTTGTGGGATGAAAATAAAGTTTCATCCCTACAAATAAAGTATCATCCTTGAAAATAGAGTTTCACCCTAAGCCAACGTGCGCTATGTTGATGGTATCAACTAGGACGTTGGCTTTGTTATGGCTGGAACATTCAAGGGCCTGACTCAGGCTCAGATTGATAGAAGGCTGAAGGAGGGGCGCGGTCAAGGCCGGGGATCTGACTACAAGCCGTTCATTTACACTAGGGATGTCTCTTCTTTGGGGCGTTCTCACCGCTTATTCGGCAATAAATGCCGACGTATGCACCATCTCCTCTCCGACTTAGAACTCGCCGTCTTCCTCACTCTGGATTGGTCTCCGAAGGTCATCGATATCCGGGAGCAATTTCCCCTTCGGGTCGAGGACACTGTCCGCCTTGCTGAAACGTATGGTCTTTCCCACAGCAAGTTTCAGGGAGTCCCGCAGGTCCTTAGTTCCGACTTTCTGGTGGACTTCGAGGATCCCACACACCCGGCTATGGCGCTCCAAGCAAAATACAGCGCAGACCTCGAGAGACCTGAAGTCATCGAGCGCCTAGAGCTCGAAAGGCGTTACTGGGAAGAGAAAGAGACCTCCTGGGCCATTGTCACCGAGAGGGAGATCTCCCGGACGGCATTTGCCAACATCCAGTGGCTCTACCCCGCCCAGGCCGAGGAAGATATTGTCCTCAGCGACCTCGAACGCTACTACAGCTTGTTCCTGTACGAGTTCCAACGCCATCCTGAGCAGACGCTGACGAGCATTGTTCAGAGCCTAGATGTGGCTTACGAGCTTGAACCAGGGCAGGCACTCTATTGGTTGCGTCAGTTGCTTGCTCGCCACTATTTTCTCTTCGATATCAACAAGCTCTACAGAGAGCTCAAGCTGGGTGATCTATCCGTAAATCCCCATCAAGAACAACAGGAGATACGCCATGTTCCCGGTTAACTTGGTGCTCCAGATGGGTGAGTTACGCAGACGTTTGCTCTGGTGCGACACAGAGCTGGTCATCTGGATCGATATTGACTCGAGCTTGGCATTTCCAGAATCGGCTTCAGTCGCAGAGCTGGAGGGGTTGCTTATAGCCGGGGAGCTGAAACGCATAGATGACCCTTTTCTGGATGTGACTCTTCGGGAGGTTGAGGCGGGGTCAAGTGACCAGCAAAAGCGCGATTCGGCCTGGGAGATGCTGGCAGAGACAGTTCGTGACACCGGCCTGTTTGAGCGCCGAGCCAGAGGGGAAATCGTTAAAGGCATAATGGAGCGCCACGGTGTTACCAAGCAGACGGTGTACCGGCTTCTCAGGCGCTACTGGCAACGGGGCATGTGCAAGAATGCCCTGCTGCCGGATTACGCCAACTCGGGAGGCCGTGGTAAGCGACGCAAACCGGACCAGGCCAAACTGGGGCGGCCTAGGATGGTCAGAGATGGGCGGGGAAGCAACATTACTCCCGAAATGGAGCGTATTTTCAGGCGCGTCATAGAAGAGCGCCTGCTCAAGGAAAAACATCCGTCGATTCCCGACGTCTACGCTGCCAGCCTGAGCCTGCTCGGTACTATGTTTCCCGACTTGCCGACACATGATCTGCCGACGGTGGAGCAGTTTCGTTACTTCTACAAGCGCGAGTACCACTTTACTGAAATTTTGGCTCGCCAGGCATCCGCAGTGGATTTCGCCAAGGATATCCGGCCGATCAGGGGAACGTCGACGACAGAGGCTCTGGGGCCTGGTTACCGCTACCAGGTCGACGCCACCATTGCTGATATCTACCTGATATCGGATCATGATCGCAGCCTGATCGTAGGCAGACCCGTTGTTTACATAGTGAACGATGTGTTTAGCCGGATGGTGACGGGCATGTACATCGGGTTCGAGGGGCCATCCTGGATCAGCGCCATGGTGGCCCTGGCTAATACCACTGCCGACAAGGTGGAATATTGCCGCCAGTATGGTGTGGAGATTGACGTTGGAGATTGGCCTGTGCAGGGCTTGCCCGATGTGGTGCTGGCGGACAAAGGTGAGCTGAACGGCACCAAGGTCGAGGTGTTCGCCGAATCCTTCGGAGTTCGTATTGAAAATGCACCAGCCAGGCGTGGGGATGCCAAGGGTATTGTCGAGCGCCAATTCAGGACGGTACAGGAACGTTTTAAGCCCTACGTTAGCGGCGTGGTCGAAGGTCACATCAGCCGCAAGCGCGGTGGCCATGACTACAGACTCGACGCCAGTCTGACATTACCGGAATTCACCAAATGCATCATCGCAAGTGTCCTCTGGCACAACAACTTCCACGTCCTGAGTAAATACGACAGGACTGCCGGTATGCCCGGTGACCTGCCCGCTATACCTGCCAGGTTGTGGCATTGGGGGCTGGGTAACCTGACGGGCCGGTTGCGGGTTGCACCCCAGGACCTGGTTCGCATCAACCTGCTGCCCCATGATCAGGCCACAGTTTCGGAACTGGGTATAAGGCTATTTGGTTGCTTCTATACCTGTCAGGAGGCTCTGAAGTCCGGCTGGTTCCACCGGGGACAAGGCCATAGACCCGAAAAGGTGATGGTGGCCTACGACCCACGCAGTGCAGAGCACATCTACATTCGTCCCTCCAACAACCTCAAAGAGTACTGGATTTGTGATCTCGCCGATCGCAGCAGACGCTTCCGGGGGATGACCTTCTGGGACGTCTGGCTGCTGTCCAAGGAGGAGCGCAGAAGTGATGCCAACGCTGCCATGGAGGGGATGAAGGAGAGGGGCAGGCTACTCGAGAAGATCGAGGCCATCGCCGCTTTGGCGGAGAATGCCAGTCCCATCAAAACCGGCATGTCCAAGAAGGATTTGGGAACCCAGATTCGCGAGAACAAGCAGGATGAAAAGCGCCATGAGCGTCGCCAAGGGGCCTTCAGACCAGCGAGAGAGCAGTCAGGCAAGCCCGCCGATGTGGTCCCGCTGAGGGGTGAGAAACCAGAGGACTATGCCTATCCGGATCTGGGCGACCTTATCTTCGGGGAGGGGGACAATGACTGACGAGATCCGCAGCGGCGCCATCCCCTTGGCCCAATATCTGGAGCAGCAACTACCAGAATATCAGGACAATCCGCTTATCAGCGCCTTGCCCCCCATACCCGACCTGCAAGAGGTGGTTACCCAACTTCAGGCTGTGCCCAGCTTCGATCCTCAGGAGGCATTCCTTGACGGGCGGCTCAGGGCCCACGCCATTGCCCGCCTGTTGCATGGTTTCTTTCAGCCTCTGACCCACCACCTTGAGTTGGAAGCCAAGATCAGCCTGATGATCCGCCAGGGTTACATCGGTCGGAACCCTGCCAATGGTGCCTGGTATTCCCATCTACAAAACGGTTACCGCCGCGTGGAGGAAGAGGATTTAGAGGCTGCGGTCTACCGGAGCGTTTCTTCGACGGCCAGCAGTCTGTCGCTGTTCGGCTGCTCTGGCTGCGGCAAGACCCGCACCCTAGAGCGGATCCTGAGTATGTACCCCCAGGCCCTCCATCATCACGACTACAACATCACCCAGCTGACCTACCTGAAAGTTGACTGCCCCATTGATGGCGATCTGGACGAGCTTTGCCTGAGCTTTTTCAACCAAGTGGACAGGGTTCTGGGAACTCATTACAGCCGCAGTCATGGTCGTAAGAAACTGGGTACCAAGCGCCTGCTGGCCAGTATGTGTCAGATCGCCAATCTTCATGCTCTTGGAGTACTGATCATCGATGAGGTTCAGAACCTCAACGAGGCCCGGTCTGGCGGGGCCGAGAAGATGCACAATTTCTTCGTATCCTTGGTCAACACCATAGGAGTGCCCATCATTCAGGTGGGCACACACAGGGCCAGCAAGTTCTTCCAGCGCACATTCAGGGCTGCTCGACGTATCTCCGGCTTGGGCAGCATCCGCTGGGACAGGTTGCCAAGAGACGAGCACTGGAAACGGCTCTTGAAACGGCTTTGGAAATATCAGTGGGTGCGGGAGGCCTCTCCCCTGGACGATGAGCTTGAGGCGACCATGTACGAGCTCACCCAGGGGGTCATGGATATCGTCATCAAGTTGTTTGCACTGGCGCAGATCCGGGCCATAGTGACGGGTGCTGAATGTATCAAACCAATGTTGCTGCGCAAAGTCTACGAGGATGAGTTCAAGCCGGTCCATCCCATGCTGGCAGCATTACGGAGCAACAGGCCGGAACTCATCGCCAAATACGACGATCTTCTGATGCCAGAGATAGAAGGCAAGCTGCTCTCCCTTACACAGTCGTTGGACAGAATTACAGAATCCAAGCCACTGGCCCCACCGGTTGATGACAGGGCTAAAAAGCTGGCTGCCTTGCTCGAGGGAATGGAGATCCCCAAGGATATTGCCATTCCCATGGCGGACAAGCTGCTGGCCGAGTATCCCGAGATCCCCTTGGCCGTCTTGATCCACAAGGCGACATCCTACCTAGTTCAGGACAAACCCAAAGCTTCTGGATTTTCCAGAGTGAAGCGGACGGAATGGAGTCAGTTACCTCAAGACGACCTGCGGCGACGCTATGCCAACGGACAAGAGGGCGAGGTTTACGGCAGGTTCAAAGAGGCTGGCCTGGTGTTCGAGCTGCAGGTGTTGCTGGGCAAGGCAAGCTGACATGTATTTCCCCAGACTTTATCCAGACGAACTCCTCTACAGCGCCGTAGCCCGCTGTCGGGTTCATTTGGGTGTGGATAGCCATAAGAGCCTATTGAGGGAGCTGTTTGGCGATACCAAAGTAGCGGCGATTACCGACCTGCCCAGCCATTTGGAAAGCCTAGCGAGCAACACCGGCTTGGACACCGGTGATCTGGTGGTCAACCACACCCTCTTCCCGCTTTATTCGCCTTTCATCCCGCAGGAGCGCCGGCAAAGACTTCTCCAGGCCATGCTGGCTCCAAACATGCCCGTAGTTATAGGCCTAGCTGGTGCCTCCACAGCATTGGTCAAATGGCCCGAGTGGTTGCGTTATTGCCCGCCCTGTATAGAGGAAATGGTGGCAAAATTCGGGGAGCCTTATTGGCTGCGAAGTTGGCAGGTTCAGGGTGTGGACGTCTGCTCGGCCCATGGTTGCGCGCTTGTAGATTCGCCCATCCCATTCAGGCGGGCACAGAGACACGAATTCCATGCTGCCTCCTCCCTGTTTCTGCACCCTAGCTCCACTGTCCAGCCCTGTGGGAAAAATGCCGTTAGGCTAGGGGACGCATTAACGCAGCTCCTGGCCTTCAGGGGAGCAAGCCCCTCTGGTTACGAGGTGTGGACCAACTTTTACCGGCATCTGGCTGCTGAGTGTGGAGCCATGAAGGGCCAGCAAATCAAGACCTGGATCATATGGGAAAGGCTCCTTGAGCTTTATCCGAGGGACTGGCTTGCAGCCAATGGCCTATGGGCTACTGAACCGCCGTCTTGGCTCCAATCCATGTTCAGGAAGCACCGCAAGGCATTTGGCTGCCTGCAACACCTCATTGTTTGGACAAGTCTGAGGTCTAGGCAAAGCGTCGATGAAATTATGGCTGACGTAATGGTCTGCTCGGCTGAAATTGCTCCCCATCCATCTATGCCACAGCTACCTGCCGATGCTGGCGTGAGGAAAAAGTATCGATCTCAGTGGCTTGCTGCCCTGAATACATATGGCGGAGCTAAGGCTGCCAGAAGTGCAGGCTTCCAAGCTGTTTATGCTTGGATCTACAGGCATGACAGGGTGTGGCTGCTGAATGTCGACAAGACCAAGCACGCTCGGCAGGGTAACAACAGCTGCATCAATTGGGCAGCCAGAGATAGAAAGTTGGTGCGACTCTTGGTGAGAATAGGGGAACGCGCTGAAGCGGATCTAAGCCTGCCACGCAAGAGCCGTAGCTGGTTCCTACGCCAGCTTCCTCATCGAGCATCCGTCGAGCGCCACCTGGATGAACTATCCCTCTGTCGCGCTTATCTGGATCGATATGCCGAGTCTGTTGGGGAGTACCAGATCCGTCGTTTGACCAATGCCATGATCGAAGATGCTATGGCAAACAAGCATTCAAGAGGCTGGCAACTGGCACGACGCTGCGGATTGCAGAAAGGGAAGATCACCCCCCTGGCAGCCTCATTCATCGCAAGCATAGGAGGATTGGATTGAGTCGTATTTTGTTCCGCCAGATCCCTAAAGATGCCAAGTTGCTGGCCGTAGGTAATTTTTTCAGAGCTAATTCATCAGGATCATCGTGGCATTTAGCGTCGATTTTCAGTCAAAAAAACGAGATGGAGCAACGTCAGTTTGGCTTGGAGATGAGCTGTATTTTGGGCATTGGCCGCGAGTTTGTCGCAGAAGATGACGTCCCTTATCGCTCGCATGGCTTCCAGAAAAGACTCAAGCTACCACCGATAGCTGAATGGCGCGAAAAGCTGCTGGGCGAATGTCCCCGCCTGTCCAGAAGGCTTGCCCGCAATCCTGAGGTGGCTAGCCAACGATGCTTCGTGTTTGAGGCGGATGGCCTCACCGTCTGGCTCCCCAAGTTTGAGCTGGCTCGCAAGCTCTTCTTCCATGCCGGTTTCCTGGCCCGGTCAGCCTTTGAACCCAGTGGCTTGGACATGATCTTCTCGGTGCAGAGGGATCAGGACGCCATCCATATCCACACCCCAGCTAAGACAGGGGCTCCGGCCCGTCTGCTCCAGATGGAATCGTATCGTGATCTCTTCAGCTGGCTGCTGCTAAGTGATGGTGTTAAGCAGTCTTTCGAATCTATATGGCGATGCCTCAATCAGGAGCAGCGTTCATCTGGCGGACGATATACACGCTGGCAGTTCAACTTTGAGCCACCGGCCACCATTTCAGGTGTCAGCATGGATGTTCTTGGGCCCTTAGATTGGGACAGTAAAGAAATGCTGGTCTGGGAGATTAAGACTCTACTAGGGCTTGAGTTGAACTGTTTTCAACCTATAGCGTTCCATCACCCAGCACTCAAACTCTCAGTTAGTGGAGAGGGGAGAGGAACCAGAAATCCAAGTTCATCTAACGATGACATCATATTGGATGGTGAGGAGGATACGGATGAGGACAAGGATCGCCAACTGTTGGACCTGCCGATGGAAGGGCTATCCTTCCGTGGTCAGCGGCATACGCGGGCCATCTACCAAGGACAGAGAGCAAGCCGTTTTGGTCAGAAGCTGGAAGGTGAAGAGCTTCCGGGCGACGGTATTTTTCTCGGATTGTGCGGCGACGTAACCGGAGGAGAGATCCCCCCGGCAGAACTACAGCAACTTGAAGGGCAACAGGAAGAGCAGCAGGTGACGGAAGAGTTGCCCAACCGGTTTGAGTTACTCAAAGGAATCATCAAGCAGATAGCCAATGAGCCAGATATCGATTTGCTGGAACTTGAGGTGAAGCCTTTACCTCAAGTCCTCCGTCGTAGCTATCACCAGATGGATGATGGTTCACCGCGTGGCTATTTGAAGGCCAACTTCAGGTTGAAAAATGGGCTAGAAAAGTACCTTCTGGAGGTGGACACCAGCGATAACAAGAAGCACTTGTCTACACGTATCGTCAGGATGAAGCCGGGAGTGAATCCATCCCAGGCAATCGTGCAAATATTGAAAGACACTGTGCAGGGCTCACTGCGATGGCCGATGAGCATCGGAGTGTACTGTGACACGAATGAGGCGATACATCATCCCAAGGATGGCGATGACATTCGCCAAAAGAGCTGGAAACAGCGTCTGTCATTATGTTTGAGGCTTGAATGAACACTGGTGAAGTGAATGTGCAAGTCAATAAAAATTCTTTAAAAACAACACGTTATTTCTTAACTCTCTATGTTTAATAATTGTGATGCAGCATATTGAGCATGCCTTTACGTTAATAGATTGTGATGCCAATCGACTGGTATTTAGATGGGGGTCAATACAGGCCCTGATGCAAACGTGATATATACTAACGCTTCGCCTTCGAATGGGTCCTTTTTTCTATCGTTCTTTCCGTCAACACCGGGGGCCCGATCATTGAGCTTATAGGAAGCACCCATTGTACCAGCGCCCATTTATCAATAGTTGGAATAACTCATGGCAAGACACAAAGCAAAACACTCAAGTAGTAATAGCATCCTGATTATTTTTGTACTGGTCTTCGGGATTGCTGCAGCAATCCCGAAGCATGCTTTCGCCATTGTGGTCATAGCTTGTATTTGGGTTGTTCTATGGCAATTAGGCAAACGCGCAAAACAACAGAAGAATCAAATACCAACATCCGCTTTAGTGGCCACTCGCCAGCAAGACCCCCAAAATACCAGCATGAGTGTCTCTAGATCTGAGAGTTCAATGGGTGACATAGAGACGGAGGACGCTTCCGGATTGTTTACCATTCAACTCGGTTCACACCCTTCCACAACGTTTGGAATTCCAGATGCTGGCAGACAGAAATCTGATGCCCGCTGGGTACCAGCAGGAGAGTCTGTCACTGTATCTGGTTTTTCGCTCCCCGGTGGCATGTTCTATTTGGGAACCACATTAGGTGGTCGGTACGACGAGCAAGAGCCCTCTCTAATCAACTCAAAACTTCGGATCGCCAAGTCATATGTCGATATCAAAGAGCGGCTAATGCCTTATTGGCCAAGTTTTCACTCAATCACACCAGAGGCTCGTCGTGGCTATCTTCAGTGGCTTGCTGGAGGACGCCATGAGCCATTGGTAGATTTAGGTTACGTCTTTCTCTTTTTCTATGGGCTGGAGCGCCGGGTTTTCGTTGATGCCGTAAATGAGCCCGAGGTGAACGCTGAGATTCCTTTGATAGTTACAGAAATCCAGCGCCTACTGAGTATTTATGGCGAAAACCGATCATTCAGGGGATATGCGGAGGGTTTTCTGGATTATCTGAGAAGCACTACAACTGTTAATCCAAACATCTATCTCAGCCCACCTCCCAAATTGACAGCGTCCACCTCCGAGATGCCGCTGACACTACGCATAGGGTTAGGGCAACATGCCTCTAACAAAAAACCTCTTGATGCAGATTGGGCTTTAGCTTGGGCTTTAGCTGACCCCAACATCAATAAACGGACCCCTGCCACACGCTGCAAAGACATCTTTGCAACCCTGTTCAAGCTTAAGTACACAGACTTGTATCCTAATGGTCTGATCTTGGTGAAAAACAAGACCAGGCTTAAGGCTAGCTACCGTCCAGCATCTTCGGCATTGAAGGTACAGACGCTTAATCTTGGTGATCTTCCCGATGTCATGGCAACCTCGGGCACACGTAAGCATCTACACGAACTAGTTGAGCTATGTACTAGTGAGCTTGAACCGTACAGCCGGTATTTGGGCCGAAACCTTGAAAATGCAGAAGCCCTAGAAGGCCTCCTTCAACTTCCGGCTGCACTATGGCCAGCAGCGGCACGCGCGGAGTTAGATGAGCTAAAGTCTAGAATTGGCGATGACTTGGTTGTCATGAGCTTTGGCGAACTCGCAGGCCGCTTCAAGAGCGCTGGGACACTGTCTCGCAATAAGGTGCTTGCGCTTGCTCAAGCGCTGGAGTCACTTCATATCGGTTTGGAGCCAGACGTACTGGCCGGTTGTAAGACACCGAAAGCTGAAGACCGAATCGCATTGTTCGTAACCCAGCCAGAAGACGGATCACTCCGGGCTTCTGCGGCGTACAATGCCGCATCGGTAACCCTTGATCTGGCCAGTGCAGTAGCATCTGCCGATGGTGACACCTCCAATGATGAAATCATGCTGCTTGCTCAACACATAGACTCATGGGATCACTTGAACGTTGCCCATCGCAAGCGTCTCAAGGCTCATTTGCAAATTCAACTCCAGCAACCACCCACTCTCGCAAGTCTTAAGAAAAAGCTTGATCCATTGACCGTCGAAGCAAAGCGTACAATCGCCAGCTTCTTGGCTCACCTGGCTCAAGCCGATGGCACCGTCAGTCCGTCAGAGGTGAAGCTTCTTGAGCGAGTGTATAAGACATTGCAACTGGATAGTCAGCTGCTATATGGCGACCTTCACGGAGCAGCATCTGGAGCGAGTATTGCGCCCGTTAATCCTGTAACAGGCTATCCCAAATCCGAAGCACAAGTCTCCGCAACTGCGAAACAAGGCTTCGTGCTAGATCATGAGCGGATTGCACAGTTACAACGAGAGACTGCGGAGGTTTCTGTTCTACTGGCCCAAGTGTTCATTGATGATCAGGTTCCGGAGGTTGAGCAACACATTGAAACCATAGAGCCTGATCAGGTGTTGAGTGCTGATGTTGTCGGTCTAGACTCAGAGCACTCTGCATTCCTTCGTTTGTTGATCTCTCGCCCCGAGTGGAGCCGTCTCGAGCTTGAAGCTGTAGCCAGCGACATGGAACTGATGCTCGATGGTGTTTTGGAGCAAATCAACGACATGGCTTTTGAACGTTTCGACATGCCCGTCACAGAGGGTGATGATCCTATCGAAATCAATTCAGACATTCTGGAAGAATTAGCCCTATGAGCAAAATCAGATCCAAAGATCGCGACGCGGTCATTCAATCACTGCGCGCCGGCGTGGTTCCTCGTATCGGACAACATTTGATTCAAGTTGGCCGGGTTGGCGAACTTGATGCACTGATCAAAGATGTAGATCGACTGGCCGATAGTGGTTCAGCCTTTCGAGTCGTGATCGGCGAATACGGGGCTGGCAAGACGTTCTTCTTGAACTTGGTGCGAGCAATTGCTATGGAACGGAAACTCGTGACCATGCATGCCGATTTGAACCCTGACCGTCGGCTGCATGCCACTGGTGGGCAGGCTCGCTCACTTTACTCTGAGTTAGCCAAGAACATGTCAACGCGGACAAAACCCGATGGAGGGGCACTGCAAGGCATCGTTGAAAAATTTATCTCCCAAGCTAAATCTGAAGCCAAGGTTGCAGGTGTAGAGAGTGAAGCTGTTATTCGCAAACACCTAAGTGAACTGACCGAGATGGTCAACGGATATGACTTTGCTGAAGTGATTGCTGCGTATTGCCGGGGCTTCGAGGAGGGCAATGAGCAACTCAAAGCTGATGCAATCCGCTGGTTACGTGGAGAGTTTACCACCAAGACGGATGCCCGAGCAGCCTTGGGTGTGCGAACTATCATTGATGATGCCTCCGTCTACGATCAGCTCAAGCTGCTTTCGAAATTCGTCAAGCTTGCAGGTTTTGGTGGTCTAATGGTCTGTCTCGATGAGTTGGTGAATCTCTACAAGCTAGCTAACACGCAGGCTCGTAATGCCAACTATGAGCAGATCCTACGTATCCTCAATGATTCCCTTCAGGGATCATCCGAAGGACTTGGTTTTGTATTGGGTGGCACTCCAGAATTTTTAATGGACACTCGCCGAGGCCTATTCAGCTACCCGGCCTTGCAGTCCCGACTGGCCGAGAACTCCTTTGCTAAAACCGGGTTAGTGGATCTTTCAGGGCCTGTTATCCGTCTCATGAGTCTTACCCCTGAAGACTTCTATGTACTTCTTCAGAAACTTCGACATGTATATGCAAGCGGTGATGCTGAAAAGTATTTGCTGCCTGACGAGGCACTCCCACAGTTCATGGCACACTGCAACCAACGATTGGGGGAAGCCTACTTCCGTACTCCGCGCACCACGATCACTGGGTTCATCAACCTACTGGCCATTCTGGAGCAAAACCCAGGTTCCGATTGGCGGGCACTCATTGGAGGCGTTGAGATCGCCAAAGACTTAGGCGGTGAGAACGACATAAAGGTCGATGCAGATGATGAACTTGCCACCTTCACACTCTGATTCATCGGGTTTCGATCAGCTAGAATACCGGATCCAGCGATGGATTTGGGCTGAAGGCTGGACGTCTTTGCGCGACGCTCAAGAGTGGGCGGTGCCAGTGCTAGTGAATGCCGACCAAGATGTCATCATCGCCGCAGCGACTGCCGCAGGTAAAACAGAAGCTGCATTCCTTCCCATACTCACCAACTTGCTTAACCAGGATGATTCACTGGGAGCTGTGCTGTATATCAGTCCCCTCAAGGCTTTAATCAATGATCAATGGGATAGATTAAGCCGCCTCTGTGAGCAGCTTGAAATTCCGGTAGTGGCTTGGCACGGGGATATTTCATCGAGCAAAAAACACCGCTTTCTAAAATCGTCTGAGGGGGTGCTATTAATCACCCCAGAATCTCTTGAAGCTCTGTTCGTCAATCGTGGCTCAAGTCTTGGTGGGGTATTCCAAAATCTGCGTTATATCGTCGTTGATGAGTTGCACGCCTTCATCGGAAGCGAGCGAGGTAAGCAGCTTCAATCCCTGATACACCGCGTAGAACTTGTTGCTGGCTGTCGCCTTCCTAGAGTTGGGTTGTCAGCGACCCTAGGCGACATGAAGATGGCATCGGAGTTTCTACGACCGGGGTGCGCCGATACAGTGACTGTTATTGAGTCCAAAAATTCAAACCAGACTCTCCAGGTGCAAGTCCGTGGTTACATCCAACCACCGATGAGCGAGCTGATGAAGGCGCGTGTTGAGCTTTCTCATGATGGAGAAAATGAGGCTGAGCAAGAAAACGAGGCAGCAAGCCCTGATTTTGCGATCGCTAATCATATCTACAAAGTATTGCGCGGCAGCAATAATCTAGTTTTCCCGAATAGTCGGGCACAGGTTGAATGGTACGCAGACCAGTTACGTCGACGGTGCGAAAATGATGGTGTGCCCAACGAATTCTGGCCTCATCACGGTAGCCTCTCAAAAGAGCTGCGGGAGCAAGCTGAGCATGCGCTCAAAGTAGGTAATCAGCCAGCATCAGCAATTTGTACCACGACGCTTGAGCTCGGAATCGATATCGGTAGTATCAAGACAGTTGTTCAGATTGGGGCCCCACCATCGGTGGCGAGTTTGCGCCAACGACTAGGGCGTTCTGGCAGACGCCATGGAGAAAAAGCGACACTGCGCGTTTATTGCAAAGAGTCGCCACTCACTGATGGCTCGAGTCTTTCTGATCAGTTGCGACAAGGACTGGTCCAGACCATTTCTATGGTTAGACTGCTAGCTCGTGGATGGTTTGAACCTCCCAGAGCTCAGGGCATACACGCGTCCACCCTTGTTCAGCAATGCCTTTCCGTCATTGCTCAGTGTGGTGGCGCATCTGCTGCGGATCTCTGGAAAAGCTTGATTGCCGAAGGAGCATTTCCGAAGGTTGAGAAGTCAGACTTTATGGGACTGCTCAAATCCCTAGG
Organism: Aeromonas sp. QDB62; assembly: GCF_027705695.1. Lineage (NCBI taxonomy): Bacteria > Pseudomonadati > Pseudomonadota > Gammaproteobacteria > Aeromonadales > Aeromonadaceae > Aeromonas > Aeromonas sp. QDB62. The sequence goes on from NZ_JAPDCD010000005.1 coordinate 140,635, forward strand.
TGAGCATGAACTCATTATTCAAGATAGTTCAGGGTTATTGCTTCCTGGGGAGGTTGGAGAACGACTGATCAACCATTATGAGTTCTACAGTGCATTCACCAGTGATGAAGAATTCCGCCTGGTGTGTGATGGTAAAACGCTGGGGTCAGTCCCCGTAAGCCGTCCGCTGACCAAGGATCAACGCATTATTTTTGGAGGCCGTAGATGGCAGGTGCGTGATGTTGATCTACAGGCCAAGGTCATCATTGTTTCAGCCGCGCGCGGCGGCGCACCTCCCCAGTTCGATGGTTTGGGGGCAATGGTGCATGACGTCGTACGTAAAGAGATGCGCGCAGTTCTGGCCGATTCGGCCCCCTGCCCGTTTATTGACAGTAGCGCTCAAGCGTTACTCGACGAGGCTCGAAAGACTTTTTCCTCATTGCGCCTTGGTGACGGTTACTTGATCGAGTCTGGCAGTAAGTGTTCATTGATCAGCTGGCTAGGTGACTACGCCAACGATGCACTACGCCTGTTGCTCAATCATGTGGGTCTACCTTGCCATAATACGGGTCTTGTTATCGAGATTGATGCGAACATAACTCAAGCAAACGCTGCACTAAATGCAGTAGGTAGCCTAGACCCAGGCGATCTCAATTCGACTCTTGCAGATGTAGAAAACATGCTGCGCGAAAAATGGGATTGGGCGCTGCCAGAGCCGTTGCTTAAGAGATCGTTTGCTTCAATATCGCTGGATATCCCGGCCGCAATATTGTTCGCCCAGAGACATTTTGCGAGCTGAATCTGAATCACTATTAAGCAAGTGACACTTGGCTTGGTATAGTGACTTATTCGCATTATCCCAAAGCTGTCGCACGGAATTTTGATGGATATTGAACCGATAAATCATCGATTACAGCAGATTGCGGAGCAGATCGCCGAACTGGAGTTGGAACGAAAACATCTTGAAACACAGCGTAGCCAGTTGGCTCGTGCTGTGGTGTCCCCGCCATCGTGTGCATCTCTTTCTTCCGAACAGAAGATTACACTCTTCGCCGAACGTTTCATCGGACGACCTGATGTGTTTGCTACTCGCTGGGAGAGTAAGGCTGGCAAGTCCGGTTACTCGGTGGCTTGCGCGAATGAATGGAAGCCCGGTGTCTGCTTAAAACCAAAAATCAAATGTGGTGAGTGTCAGCAACGCAAGTTTTTACCGGTGCTCGACCAAACACTGCGTGCCCACCTGACAGGAAAGTGCACAATTGGGATCTACCCATTGCTGCCTAGTGACATGTGTCGCCTGCTGGCCGCTGACTTTGATAAGTCAGATTGGCAACCTGCCGTTACTGCCCTGAGAGAGGTTTGTGAGGAGCTGGGCGTTCCCTGTCTGGTCGAGCGCTCCCGCTCCGGTAGCGGTGCTCATGTATGGATTTTTTTTTCGGAGTTAGTGTCGGCACAAAGGGCGCGCTTATTGGGCGCGGGTCTCCTCGATAAAGCGATGGAGCGCTATCCAAAACTTGGATTCGATTCTTATGACCGTCTATTTCCTAATCAGGATCATATGCCTGCAGGAGGATTTGGGAACTTGATTGCTTTGCCATTGCAATATGGTCCTAGGCAAAACGGCAACAGCACCTTCATTGATGCCGATTTTAATGAGGTGGTAGATCCTTGGCTGACATTGATGCAAACCGGCACGATGACCAGTGCAGAGATTGAGGTTATCATCGAGCAATTTGGTGGTGAACTGGCGCATGCGGAGCATACCGCCTCATCAGAAACTCCTTGGGAAGCAAAGCTGCCAGTGGCGAAAGGCCGTATTGCTGGTTGCCCTAGCCAAGTCGAGTTGGTTTTGGCAAACATGATCCATGTTCCAACGGCCTCATTACCTTCGCAGCTTGTTGCGCGGTTAAAGCGTCTGGCGACATTTTCCAATCCTCAGTTCTTCAAAACACAGGCCCTACGGTTTTCAACCGTAGGGATCCCTCGCCACATCTGTTGTGCGAGGATGGAGGGAAACTACTTGAGTTTGCCGCGAGGAACACAGGGGGCGTTGCTCGAGTTGCTGGCAGAACAAGACATTATCGCTGAGCTGCGTGATGAGCGGACTAAAGGAATGCCATTGAAAGGGATCCGCTTCCTGGGTCTTTTGCGTAAAGAGCAGCAGTTGGCTGTGAATACGATGGCAGAGCAGGACGTTGGGATCCTCCATGCACCGACGGCATTTGGGAAAACAATCACGGCGATAGGGATGATCGCCAAGCGTCGGGTCAATACCTTGGTTTTGGTGCACAGCAAGGAGCTGGTGTTGCAGTGGCAGGAGCGTCTTCAGTCATTTCTAGCTGATGTGGAGATTGGTGTCGTTTACGGGGGACGGGCAAAGCCAACGGGCCAAATAGATGTGGCAACATATCAAAGCTTGTTGACTCGTACTGACAACACAATCAAGCCGTTTGCATTCGAATATGGTCAAGTCATTGTAGATGAATGCCATCACTTGTCGGCTCCGCGGTACGAACATCTCCTGAGTGAACTCAGCCCTCGTTATGTCATAGGGGTGACGGCAACACCTCAGCGTCAGGATGGGCACCAACCGATCATCTTTATGCAAGCTGGCCCAATCCGTTTCCACGCTAAAGCGAAAGAACAGGCGGATTTTGCGAAGACGCTGTATCGCAGTGTAATCAACACAACTCCGCCAGCTGCATTGATGGACAAGGAACACAAGCCACATATTTCCGCAGTCTTCAAATGGCTTATTGAGGATGAGGCGAGGACATCACGGATCGTGTCGGACATCGTACGCAGCATTCAGCTGGGACGGAGCCCTATCGTGCTGACAGAGCGCCGTAGCCATGCAGAAGATCTGGGCAAACGCCTTGAGGTATTGGGTTACCAGACTTCAACATTAAAAGGTGGTATGAAGGCATCGCAGATGCGGGAAGAGAAAGCGCGTTTAGGACAGGCCGATGTGGTTATCGCCACCGGCAAGTATGTCGGTGAGGGATTTGACTTACCACGCTTGGACACGCTGTTTTTGGTGCTGCCGATCTCTTGGAAAGGAACTCTGGCGCAATACGTCGGTCGGATCCATCGAGTGAGTGATGCTAAAGCAGAGGTTCAAGTTTATGACTACATCGATATTGGCCATCCCATGCTGGAGAGAATGTTCGGTCGTCGAGCCAAGGGCTATGCTGCGATGGGCTATCGTTTCGAAGAGGCTGAACTGAGTGATTTTCCAAGACAAGGTGTCATCACGGGGCTTTGAGAAATATTGATTCACCTGAAGCCGCCTCGACGGACGATGATGACCGTCCCGCAAGAGGGCCGGTTAAGCGACAACTTAATCCTGACACCCGGGGGGCATCGCCAAACCCGGAGTTTGGTTTTAGTGAAAAAGCCATATGCTCCCACTAGCTAGGATGAAACTTTATTTTCATGCATCTCGGCCTATGTAGTTTTATGGCCGGATTTAGGATGATACTTTAGCTTCTATTTTGACCGAAAAAACGGCCGTTTTTCTGCTATGTGGGATGAAACTGTATTTTCATCCCACATTTCTGAAATGAAAAAGAGCCGCAATTACGGCTCTTTTTGTTTTGGCTGAGGGTTACGACAGCCGCAGGTTGGTGATGGTCACCTCGTCGAGGGAGGGCACTATGATGCCGCTGGTGATCCCCTTGGCGATGGCCTGACTGCGGTTCTTCGAGTCGGTCTTGTTGGTCACCTGGGTCAGGTGAAAGTTGACCGTCCGCTCACTGATACCGAGGATGGTGGCGATCTCCCAGGAGGTCTTGCCCTCGCTGGCCCAGAACAGGCACTCCTTCTCCCGATCCGACAGTTCGGTCAGGTATTTCATCATATCCGGTCTGCTTTTGATCAGTTGCAGCGCGGAGTTGAAGATGTAGCTGGCGCAGAACGACAGCAGCGGGACATTTTCAAACATCAGGTCGGAGTTGGATTTCTCCTTGGTGATGAATGACAGGATGCCGTGCTCCCCCTGCGGGGTGTGCAGCGGAAAGGAGACGCCATTGCGCACTCCGAAATCGGCCGCCAGGTTCATCACATCGCGGCTGGCGCTGGGCAGCCAGGGCGAGTCGCAGTCGAGCTTGTTCCAGAAGATCGGCTGGGTCTGTTTCAGCCCCAGATAGACCACCGGATCCTGAGTCAGATACTGGTTTTCGCTATAGGCGTCAAACCAGGTGGTCGGACAGTTGTTGAACAGTGCCACGTGGGATTTTTGCATGCTGATGGGGAAAATAATCAGCAGCCGAAAGTAATCAAAGCCCATTTGATGACTGAAGCGCTCCAGCAGTTGCTGGATATCGCTGGTTTTTGTTGCCTTGGTGAACTGGTCGATATGTTCCCAGATCGCATCGTTGAGCATTACTTTCTCCTTTTTCGATCTCTATCACACTGATCGAAAAGATTTTTTCTCGTTATTTATATTTGTGCGGTGGCTATTGGCGCCACTTATTCCGTGCGTGCTTAAAAATTATCCTGTTTTTGTGCATAAAGGCCAAGGAAATCCTCTCGTTGCCAGTCTGCGCTGCATTTGAGATAATGATAATAGTTATCATTAATAAGATGTATTTCAATGAACAAGTTATGGGGTGTGGCCCTGCTGCCACTGTCAGTCCACTTTGCTGCCATCGGGGATGAGCTGGTTGCTCCCGCCCTCAAGAACAGCATAGCTGCCGGGAAAGCCTCCCAGCAGCGGGTGGAAAAAGCCGCCGATGCCGTCGTTGCCGCACGACTGGAGCTGCAAAATGCCCAGCTGCAACTGCGCGACCTCGAAGCCTACAACCGCTACATGCAATCTCTGGTGGCCGATCAGCAAAATGAGCTGGGTAAACTGGGCCAGCAGCTGGAAGCGGTGCAAGAGACCCGTCAGGGCTTGATCCCGCTGATGCTGCAGATGCAGGCAGATCTGGAACAGCTGGTGCAAAACGATATCCCGCTGCGCAAGGAAGATCGGCTGGCGCGGGTTGAACAGTTGAAAGTGACGCTGGCCCGCGCCGACGTGAGCGAGGCGGAGAAATTCCGCCAGCTGCTGCAGGCCTATCAGATCGAAGCCGAATACGGCAGCCGGATGGACAGCTATTCCGCCGAGCTGGAGCTGGATGGTGCCCCGCGTCGGGTCGATGTGTTGGCGCTGGGTCGGGTCTCCCTGCTGGCGATGACTGCCGATCGCAGTCAGGCATGGCGCTGGTCTGCCGAGGCGAAGCAGTGGCAAGCCCTCGACAGTCAATGGCTTTCCCCCATCGCCGAGGCGATGGATGTGGCCGCCGACAAGAAAGTTCCCCAGTTGCTCAATGTCCCCCTCTCTGTCAGCCGTAGTCAGGAGGCCCAATCATGAGAGTCACCATGAAGTGGTTCCCCCTCCTTATTGCCCTCTTCTACGGTGCCAACGCCGCTGTCGCCGATGAGTGGCAGCAGCAGGAACAGGCTCGTGAGCAGCAGGCTCAGCAAGATCTGGCGACCGTTGCCAAGGAGCTCGGCACTGCCCGCGCCAGACTGGCCGAGGCCCAGCGCCTGAGCAAGGAGCTGGCCAGCCAGTTCGCCAGCAACGAGAAGCAACTGGTCGAGCTCAACACTCAGTGGGAGCAAGCCTCCGGCGACATGAACGAGATCTTCGCGGTCACCCGTCAGGGCGCCAGCGATGCAGTCAAGCTGCTGAGCGAATCCGCAATCGAGGGCCAGTACCCGGAGCGTCTCGCCCCGCTAAAGGCCATGGCACAGGATAAACAGGTGCCGGATCGCGCCGCCCTCGCCCTGCTGCCTGCCACCCTGCTGCAGGAGATCCGCGAATCTGGCCGGATTGCCCAATTCAACGGCAAGGTGCTCGATGCCCAGGGGGCTGCCAGCGAGCAGTCGCTGACCCGGGTTGGCAGCTTTGCCCTGCTGGGGAGCGACGGCTTCCTGCAACCGACCGCCGAAGGCTTGAGCCCGATACTGGGTCTGCCTGGTAGCGTGCTCTCTGCCGTTGCGGCTTATCAGGGTCAGGAAGGGGAAGCGCTGCCGCTTGATCCTGCTCATGGCACTCTGCTGGCGATGCTGGCACAGGCGCCCACCTTCTGGCAGCAGGTACAGCAAGGTGGTCAGGTCGGCGCCATTATCGTGCTGCTGGCCGCTATCGGTCTGGGAATTGCGGCGGTACGGCTGTGGAGCCTCTCTCGCGAACTGGGTCGGGTGCGCCGCCAGCTCAAGAGCGGCGAGTATCACGCCGACAACGCCCTCGGCCGGGTGCTGACGGTGGCGGACAAACACCCCGAGCTGAGCATGGAGACCCTCGAGCTGCGTCTTGATGAGGCGATCCTGCAGGAGACTCCTCGCATGGAGCGCGGCATCGGCATGGTCAAGGTAATCGCGGCCATCGCCCCCATGCTGGGTCTGCTCGGAACTGTGACCGGGATGATCGGCACCTTCCAGGCCATCACCCAGTTTGGCACCGGCGATCCCAAGATCATGGCGGGCGGCATCTCCATGGCGCTGGTCACCACGGTACAGGGTCTGGTGGCGGCCATTCCGCTGATCCTGGCCCACAGCCTGCTGCAGTCCCGCTTCATCGAGCTTTCCAATGTGCTGGAGCAGCAGGTGGCCGGCATTCTGGCCGAGCGCGCCGAGAGCAATAACGGCGGGATGGAGCGAGCAGCATGATGCTCGACATCTGGCAACAGCTGCAGAGCTTCATGGGCCGTGGCGGCCCGGTGCTCTGGGTCATTCTGGCCCTGCTGGTGCTGATGTGGATTTTGATGATCGAGCGGCTGCTCTACCTCAATCTGGGTTTCGGCCCCTTGCAGCAACAGCTGCTCGGCCGCTGGCAGGCGCGCAGCGAGCGCCACAGCTGGCACGCCCGGGCGATCCGCAGTCGCTGGCTGGCACAGGCGGAGCTGGAACTGAACCATCATCTGATCTTCATCCGCACCCTGGTGGTGCTCTGCCCCATGCTGGGGTTGCTGGGCACAGTGACCGGCATGATCGGCGTATTCGATGCGTTGGCCGCGGCCAACCGCTTTAACCCGGAGAGCATGGCGGGCGGGATCTCCCGCGCCACCATCCCCACCATGGCTGGCATGGTGGTGGCGCTCTCCGGCGTGTTGTTACTCAGTCGGCTCGAAAGTCAGGCCAAGCGTGCGCTGGCCAAGACCCGGGACGGCCTGCGAGAAGAGAAGGTAATGCAATGAGACGGCAATCCAAACGCCAGCGTGACGAAGTGCAGATCGATATGACCCCCATGCTGGATATCGTGTTCATCATGCTGATCTTCTTTATTGTCACCACCTCCTTCGTGCGCGAAGCCGGGCTCGAGGTGCACCGACCCCAGGCCAGTCAGGCCAAGGCGCAGAAATCCTCCAGCATCATGCTGGCGATCGGTGCTCAGGGTCAGATCTTCCTCGACCGCAAGCAGATCGATGTGGAGCGGGTACAGGCCACCATCGCCCGTCTGCTGGCGGAGCAACCCGATGCCAGCCTGGTGATCCAGGCCGACGAACGGGTGCCCCACGGCAAGGTGGTGCGGGTGATGGATGAGGCCAAGGCGGCGGGTATCGCCAATATCGCCGTGGCGGTGGCGCCGAAATGAAATACAAGCTGATGAGCCTGGGGCTAGGGATCGCCCTCAGTCTGGGCATCCTGCTGTTTATGGCCACGCTGGTTGAACCGCCCCGAGGCGAGAAGGTGGCGAGCGAACAGAAGCCCATCGTCATCAATATGCAGAACGAGGTGACCGAGGTGCAGGTGCGGGAGCGTCCGGTGCCGCAAGAGCCCGAACCGCTGCCAGAGCCTCCCGCCGCATTGGCCTCGACACCGCTGCCGATGCCCGCAGCGGCACCCTTGGCGGCCGTTGAGCCGAGTCTGGATCTGGTCTCCAGCCTCAGCGCGGTGCAGGTCTATGCCCCCGGTGTGGCGACCAGTACCGCACCGGTATTGAGTGGCAACTACCACGGCCAGCAGCAGGGGGCGGGCATCGGCGTCGGTGACATGCTGATGCCGCTGCAACGGATCGAGCCGGTTTACCCCTATCGCGCCCAGCAGTCAGGGATCGAAGGATTCGTCACCCTGCGCTTTAGCGTGAATGCCGACGGTGGCGTGCAGGATGTGGAAGTGGTCGAGGCCAAACCCAAGCGTCAGTTCGAGCGGGCGGCCATTCAGGCGATCAACAAGTGGCGCTATCAGCCGAGACCGGGCGCCACCGACAAGCTGGTGCAAGTCATCACGCTCAAATTCAAACTGGAGTCATAACTATGTTGCGGATCTGGATCTGTCTGCTGGCCCTGGTTGGCCAAGCCTGTCTGGCGATGGAGGTCAGCCCTCACTTTTCCCGTCAGCTTGAACCCGTGATGAAACACTATCAGTCTGGCCAGTGGCAACAGGCCCAGAGCAAGGCATCTGTACTCAAGCCAAACACCGATGCCGAGCGCGCCTGGCTGGCGCAGCTGCAAGCCTCGCTGGCGGCCAATCTGCAACAGACTGCCCAGGCGAGCAGTTATGTCGAACAGGCCCTTGCCTATAAAGAGTGGCCCGAGCAGCAGCAACTCCAGTTGCTGCGTCTGCGCGGCGATATTCAGGCCCAGCAATCCAACTGGTCTGGCGCCATCGCCAGCTACAAGGCGGCACTGGCACTGAAGCAAGATGATGCACTGCGCCTGCGTCTGGCCGGCCTCTATTACCACAACAAGCAGTACGGTGATGCCGCCAGCCAGAGCGAACAGTTGCTGAAGAAGGGGTGGCAGAAGCAGGCCGCCATTATTCGTCTCTCTGCCCTCACCGCCCAGCAACGTTATGGCGTGGCAGCGGATCAGGCGGGCGAGCTGATCCGTCACGAGCCGACAGAGAGCAAATGGTGGCAACAGGCGGTATCGCTCAACCTTTCCGCCAAACGTGGCGATCAGGCGCTGGCACTGTTGCAGACCGCCATCGACAGAAAACTGATGGATGACGCGTCAGCCCGCAATCAGCTGATCCGCCTCTATGCCTGGCAAGGGCTGCCTTATCGTGGTGCCCGTTTGCTGGAGGCGGCCATGGCCAAGGGGCAGATGAAGCAAAGTGCTGAAAACCGGCAACTGCTGGCCCACTTGTGGGAAGGTGCCCGGGAGTGGTCACAAGCGGTCGATAGTTGGCAACAGCTGGCCAACCAGCACGGTCAGCCCAAAGCCGCCATGCGCGCCGCCGAACTGCTGCTGCAACAGGGCAAGACAGATGCCGCCATGACCCAGCTCGTCGCCATCACATCGGTGAAAGGCGAGCAAGGCAATCGTGCCAAAGCGTTGTTGGTGCAGGCTCACCTTAATAAGGAGCAGTATGCCCAGGCGCTGGAACTGGCCCGTGAGCTGCAGCAGCAGGATAACTGGCAACAGAAGGCAACCAGCTGGGTCAACTATATCCGGGCACAGAGCGAAGAGTTGAGCAAAAAAGCGGCGTAAATGTGGCGCCAAGGGGCTGTTTTGGGGTGTTCAGTTCGCTTTTTCAGCAAACGAACGCATTTTTGCAAAAAGCCCTTGTCATCCCGGCGCGGCTCCCTATAATGCGCCCCTACCAGCACGGCGGAACACGCCGAACTGATGAGCCAGCTTCCTTGTGAAGCAGGCGCC